>JASJDH010000237.1 GCA_030065175.1 Leptolyngbyaceae cyanobacterium MO_188.B28
AGTTCCTGCTGGGCATCGGTAAGAGTTTCCATGGCAATAGTTTCAGATCAAAAAGCGGCTATGCCGTTATTAAGAACAAGCGTACCAATTAAATCACGACTTGTCCATTCTCATATGTAAATTTTTCCTACCCGAATTCACCTTTTTGATCTTTCAAGACGAGTGTATTGTGGGTATCGCTTAAAGTGGGATATTGTCCTTGGGAGAAAATACAGGAGTCAGGAGCCAGAATCCATTTCCTGACTGACTTCTGACTTATATATTCCTTCTCCGCTGAATTGTCCCGGCTTAAGTTGGAGCCCTGTATTGTCAGTCTGTCTTGAGAGCGATCGACGGCTAGATTTTCCAACGCTCTGAGCCCCACAACATCTCTTTATTGAAGAATTGAAGAGTCCTGGGAGTAAGTTGAAGAGCCTTAGGATAAATGCTTAGTGTCAATATAATTGCGGTCTTGGCGACTTTTGGCGAATCAACTCTGGGAAAGGCAAAAAGCCTTGCTAATATTGTCTCCATTAGTCATAAGGCATAGCTTTTGGGCGTTAACCTTCAGACATTTGTGTCAATCTTGCACCCAATGCTATGCCTCTACAAAAAATCTTTCAGTTGGACAGGGTGTAGATATCCCTGCCCTTAGACTGTTAGAGCGCCTATCCCTAAACCGTCGCTTCCTCCTTCACCAGTTTCTCCCACCCCAGTTCTTTCAGATTATTGTTGCGACGCAACGGGCGAGTCACCAGCTCTAGAATGTCGCGGGCGTTGGTGAAGCCGTGAATTTGGGCGAAGGTAAACTCCACAGACCACTTGGTGTTAATGCCCCTCGCTTCCAGCGGATTGGCGTGGGCCATGCCCGTAATCACCAGATCCGGCTGGGTGGCCAGAATTCGCTGAATTTGGTTGTAGTTATCGGGCTTTTCAATAATCTTAGGCATGGGCGCCCCCATGTCCTTACAAGTCTGCTCCAGGAAGGCCAATTCAGCCGCTTGATAGCGCTTATCCATATAGGGAATGCCAATTTCCGAGACCGTCATGCCGCAGCGGACCAGAAAACGCGCCAGGGAGACTTCCAACAGGTTATCCCCCATGAAGTAAACCGATTTGCCGCGAATCAGCGACACATAATCTTCTAGCGATTCCCAAATCTTGGCTTCCCGCTCTTCCAAGCCTTTGGGTTCAATACCAAAGACAGAGCACATTTTCTCGATCCAGGCGCGGGTCCCATCGGGCCCAATGGGGAACGGCGCGCCAATTAACTTGCACTTCCGGCGGCGCATAAGGGTGGACGCCGTCCGAGATAGAAACGGATTGACGCCGCTGACGTAATAACCTTCCGAAATCACCGGCAGTTCAGTGTAACGCTTGGAGGGCAGCCAGCCGGACACCTTAATCCCCTGCTTCTTCAACTCCAGCGTCAACTGGGTGACCACGGGATCCGGCATCGAGCCAAACAACACCAAGGGGGGATGGTCGACATACTCGGATTCCTCAGCCGCCACCTCTTCTTGTTTGCGGCCAAAGTTGAGCAGTTTGGAGATGGCGTTGCGCTCTTCTTTCTCCGCTTCCACCACCGGCGCTTTGCTGGGGCAACGATGGGCCATAGCGGCTAAGACGGTGTCTTCCCCTTGAGTAAAGGCGTAATCCAGACCATTGGCTCGGGCCACCACAATGGGAATGCCGATTTCAGCCTCTAGCTTGGGCGCCAGCCCTTCCAGATCCATTTTGATAATCTCGGTGGTGCAGGTGCCGATCCAAACAATAACGCTGGGGTTGCGATCTCGCTTAATTCTCAAACAAAGCCGTTTGAGTTCTTCATAGTCATTCAGCTTCGCCGAGATATCGCCCTCCTCCAGCTCAGCCATCGCATAGCGCGGCTCAGCGAAAATCATGACGCCCATGGCGTTCTGTAGAAAATAACCACAGGTCTTCGTGCCAATGACCAGGAAGAAACTGTCTTCAATTTTTTGATATAGCCAAGCGACACAGCTGATAGGACAGAAGGTGTGGTAATTCCCCGTTTCGCACTCAAATTCCAGTGCCTGGGGTTGGGGGTTGGTGAGCGTCATGTTAATCAGACTCCTCTCAAGTGCAGTTCAGGATTGAAAATTAAGTAGGGCTATTGATGTAAGCCGGAAGGGGGATGTCATTGGTTTTCTCTGTGATATTCAAGCCACTTTAGCTTTAGAGACCGACAGAACTTTTCAGGATTCACTGACCGCCTCGGGATCGCCTAAACGACTACACCCTCTGCAACAGAGTCTGAACATTGAATAAATCGTCGCTTCAGTGGCTATGAAATATCAGAATCGGGTAATAAGGGCGCAACATCCGCCTCTTCAGCCCGAATAGTGGTGGCCCCGCCGCCATTATCTAAGGTGATTTCTGGATCAAAATTCAGACCTAGCACCTCCACCAAAGCATCTTCATCGGGATTCAGTTGATAGAAGGGCACCATCAAGTTAGATAACTTGGGCTCTAAGGCGTTCACCACCCCTAAAATCAAGAAAGAAGAGGGACGCCGACCGCCATCCGGAGTTCTAACCGCAGTTTGCTGCATCTGCAGCTCTAACCAAGTTCGATTCGCTTGAACGTAGTCCAACCATTTTTGCCGAATAACAGAGGTAAAGTTCTCGAAAAAGGCCATGGTTTCGCCTCTCTGATAGATTGCTGAACAGAAAAATACTGGCTGACTGAAAAGTCGTAAACAGCATAATACTGCAGCAATCCGTCACCCACTAAAAACCGCTGAAGATTCGTTCAACTTTACCTCGGGGAAAACCCGAAGGAGAGTGATTGGGGCCGCATGTCCATAACCCTTGCTAAATGTTAAGAAAAGCAGCCCAACCCAGTGATTGACTTTGTTGGAAGGCCAGTTACCTCATCCCAACTAGACCATCATTAAATCAAGTTCGTCCGCGGCTTCCTCAGCTGCCGTCGGCGGGTTGAGGTAGAAGTCAGACAACAGGGCGAACAACTCCCGGTCAGCAGCGTCTTTAGGCACAACCCCTTCAGGTCCTGCCAGGATTTGATCGGCAATATTGAGGTAATACTGAGCAACCATCTCTAAAGAGGGATCGGTTTCCGCCATTTCGAAGATGGTCTTACCCTTAACCCGAGAAACCCGAATATCTTCAATCAGGGGCAAAATCTCTAGCACAGACATCGGTACGTGCTCGATATATTTGTCAATTAGATCCCGCTTAGAAGTGCGGTTACCAATCAACCCCGCCAGGCGCAAGGGATGAGTCCGAGCTTTCTCCCGCACGGATGCGGCGATCCGGTTAGCCGCGAATAGGGCGTCAAAGCCGTTATCGGTGACAATCATGCAGTAGTCGGAGTAGTTGAGGGGGGCGGCGAATCCGCCACAAACCACATCTCCCAATACGTCGAATAAGATGACATCGTATTCGTCAAAGGCATTGAGTTCTTTGAGGAGTTTAACGGTCTCCCCCACAACATAGCCGCCACACCCGGCGCCCGCTGGCGGTCCTCCCGCTTCTACGCAATCTACACCGCCATATCCCTTGTAAATGACATCTTCAGGCCAGATGTCCTCATAGTGATAGTCCTTCTCTTGAAGGGTGTCAATAATGGTAGGAATGAGAAAGCCGGTCAGGGTAAATGTGCTGTCATGTTTAGGATCACAGCCAATTTGTAGGACTTTCTTACCCCGTCTCGCCAAGGCAACAGAAATGTTGCAGCTTGTGGTTGACTTTCCTATACCGCCTTTGCCATAGACAGAGAGTTTCACGCTAGTCGCCTCCTAATAATCGTGTCCCAGTGATTTGCGATCGCGAGATTTAAATTCGGTTTCTAACCACCTGAATCTAAATGGGTAGTCTGCTTACTGATTAGCATTATTGTCAAAGCGCCGCGTTAGGGAAAGGGGTCGAATAAATGGATTCAAGACCATAGCCGCAAAATATAACGCTAAATCTCTTATGAGATCTCATAAGACCTCTGATTCTCTCTTAATCTATTTTTCCCAGCTTATTAAATTTTTATGTTTTACCCAATATAAAAATAAGAACAAAAGAAAAAAATTGGATTTGAATGATTTTTTAACCATTTTCAAGGTTTTTGGCGGGGCAACCAGTTTATTTAATAGGCGATTCCAAGACGATTTCAAGCATTACGCGCCTCGAAATAGGATGAGAAAAAATCTGGTAAGCCCGATTGCGGACTTACCCGAAAATCCTAAAAGACTTCCCAGAAGCTCATTTCTAGCGTGAGTGAAAATGCACTGCGAGACCGTTAGAGAAGATTTCTAATCGTCTGGCTTGACTGTCGGACCCGGCGGAAATCACTCAATCTGACAATCCACCAGCATTTTAAGAAAACGGGGCATTAAGCGAGAAATCGCTAGTTTGTTAAAAATGATAAATTTATGGATTCTAGGCCTGGAATGAATTCATATAGAGTCCTATCTATTCCAGCTTCTGTAAAATTTATGTCGTGTCCGTTCAAGCCTTCAACCCCAACCCCTCTCCCAAGCTTGAGAGAGGGGAGAAGACCAGAATTCCGCTTCTCCTACTTATCCTCGGAATCCTGTAATTGAATTCCCACCTGCAACTCCCCAAAGACGGTCGGTTCGGGGGCATTGAACCTGCCAAACTGCGACGCCCGAGCTCGTTTAAATCTGAGTACCTCTTGCTGGATCTGTTGACTGATCTCTAACGCTGTTTGGTTAGGACTGGGTAAAGCCTCTAGCAACTGGACCTTAAAGGCGACCTGTTTGAACAATAGTTGGCGATCCTCAGGCTCCAGATCAATATCGAGATCTAGCGTGTTGGCATAGGAGAAAACCTTTTTGAGGGCAGTTTCAATTAGAAATTCAGTGACATCAGCATTAACTGACTGAATATATGCATCCAAGACCTCCAACATCATCCCCTCTAACCTGGCGTGCCGACTGTAGCGAGCAAGCTTTTCCGCAATTGCTACAAATTTAGGATCGACCCAATCTTCCAAACTCTGCTTCAGCTTGAACTGGGTCCCCACTCTATGAATCAGATCGAGGGCTTCCGCTTTGCTCATGGGGCGATCTTCAATCAGGGGAATGATTGACTTAGTCGTCTCAAGCCATTGATGGTCTAAAAAGTCTGGCGTAAATCTCTGGGCATAGGCAGTGAGAACGCCAAGGATGGTGCGTTCCTTCTCCATCCGCCAGTTCTGAACTTTTTGGGCAAGCAACTTATACTGAACATCCAGTAACCGGCTGGCGGCCATCTTGGGGTCGAATTGTGAAGCGACCGTCTGGACTAGCTCCTCAACCTCCCCTTTAGCAAGCTTTAACTTGTCAATGGCGGCAATGCTTGCGCCGATAATCGCCTCCAACTGCTCGGCAGACTCAGGTTGACCAAACTTCTGAACATAGGCGTCTACGATACCTTGCACTTGCTGAACATATTTTGAGTCAACCATGCCTGACGGCCTCCACCTGACTGTCTCCATACATCGAATGGCTAGCGTAGCATCCAGCTCTTAATGAATCTCAGAATGCGCATCGTTATTTGATATGATGACTTCTTTTATACATCACTAATAAAGGCTGATAATCAATTCACAGGATGGCTGGAAGGACATCGGCGCGTATAGGGCTTCACAAAGTAAAGCTCTTTGCCCGTCTAATGATTGACGATGGCCTGACCTTATCTGTCTGTCTTAGAGGTCTCGTCGAAGACGCCCTGAAAATATTCCCGAAAATACTTAAAACAGCCATTTTCCGGAGACCCCTTGAGTCACCTTGAAAAATGTAGGTTATCAGAAAAAATAAAACACCAATTGAGAAGCTTGCGAGGTAACTGAGATGGGACGTCACATGCGTCTATGGATGCAGAGTTTGATAGCAGCCGGAGGATGTTTGAGTCTAATCTGGAGCGCTGCTGCAGTCGCCCAACAAACTTTGCTCACCCGCGCTGAAGTCTATCGACTGCTGAATCAGGTGCAGTTTATCCCTCGGGGACAGTCCTCTCGTCCGGCCCAACTCAGCGACATTCTCGCACCCCGAGACGCCCTCCGCACTGGAAACCGTTCTCGGGTGGAACTGCTCTTTAATGAGGGCTCTCTGGCCAGAATTGGATCAAGCGCTGTATTCCGATTTGTGCCGGGATTACGTCGCTATCAATTACCCGATGGATCCATCCAGTCTGAAGCTATCTTTCAATTGAGAAGCGGCGTCGCTCTGATCTTGAATCCATCTGATAGCTTAGGGAGCCGGATTGAAACGCCAGAGAGCCGCATTGAGCTACTCAACACCCTGGTTTCTCAACAACTACATCCCCCCTCTACACCCCTCACCCTCCTCCCACCCCCCATACAAACGCCCGTCGCTCAGGGGCTCATCCCCTTGACCCTAGAGCGCAATGCCACTTTACCCAAACATCTGACTTTCCAGCAAGCATCCATTAAAGTCGAACCAACTCTGGTTCAACAACCTTCCCAATCTGCCCCGTTGTCCGCTCCGGATCGGATTAGCGCAGTCGTGGTGACCCATGATTTAGCGGCTAAAACAACTCAAGTGTTTAACCTCACCGATTTCGAGATCCGGGTCTCCAATGCAGACGGTTCACAATCTAAAATCCTCAGAGCGGGACAAACTGTCTCCGTCAAGGAAGGCGAAGTAGGTCCGATCCAGACGTTTGATCTGGACAGTTTTTATCAATCCAGTGAAATTGCGGCGGGCTTAGGCCCCGGCCAAGAAGACCAGGTTCTGCAAGAATCGCCGGAAGTACAGGCTATTCTCAACGCCATTCGGGTTAAAACCGTGACCGCTGTCGAAATTCAACGAGGCTGGATTGAAGGCCTATGCACCTTGAACGGCCAGGGTAACGCGAGCACCCTCTCCACCAACTGCATTACCACACAAGCAGATGACCCCCTTAGCAATTTTCAGGACGAACGGGAGGATGTTACACCGCAGCCAGAATCAACTGTAGACCCAATTGTCGACCCAACTGTAGATCCAAATCCAACTGTAGACCCACAGCCTGAGATACCTCTGGATGTATCCATTCCTCAATAGTCAAAAAGACCCCCGCTATGACAGCCACGCCCCTTATGCTTTGCTCATTGGCGCTTTGCAGCGCTAGTCCTAAAGCCCCAGCTAAAATCATTTCCCAGATTTTACCGCCAGATCGATTGGGGGCATTGACCAAGGATATTACCGCCCCTAAGACAGTCAAATCTCTAACAACTCAGACAGTATCCCCACCTGAACAGTTAGGAGCTTCCCTAAGTCCTCCTGCAATGGGACACCCATCGCCGAGCTTTAGCCCTCGCCGGTTTAAAGAAGCGGCTAGGGGAGCCCCCACAACAAGTGGGGCCAAGCCGAATAGGATTGAACCCAAGTCTCCCCTCTCCTCTTTCCACACAACAACTTTTGAGCAACTGGGCAATAAAGCCGATCATCCGCACTCGTTGACCTCAGGGGGCGCGATCGCGCCCCTTGAGATAGAACTCACTCAAACCTTCTCTGACCCCAGCGATGGACCCAGCGATGACGACTTTTTAAATCCAGACCTGGAGAATACCCCCCTCAACCCAGAGGATGTGGAAAGTGAATTGGGAGAGATTCGCATTATTCAACCGGGATTATCCCAACCCCGACCCCGTCGGCGGCAGCCCGCCGGTCAATTGCTCTTGCGGTCCTCAGCCTTTACCAGTTCAAACATCACTGGACTTGAAGACGGTCAGGAAAGCGATCTTCCCCTGATCAATAGCGCCACCTTATTATTGACCCCCCAACTAGGACCGCAAACCACCCTGGTCGCAGCGGCGGGTTATGGCCTAACGCGATTTCCTGAAGAAGGCGACTCAAACTACGATTTTCTGAATCTGAGTGTGGGGGTGCAACAGCAATTGGACCGGTCAACCTATGCTCAATTGGGATGGGTGCAGCGGCAACTTTATGATAAGGACGGCGGGTCGCGTCTACTCTTAGACAATTCTCTACGGTTTATTATTGGCCGACAAGATCGCCTCGCGGATAAGCTCCGGCTAGATTCTTTCTACGAATTTAGAGCCCGATTTACCGAGCCCAATGAGCGCAATCGCGTGGGAAATACACTAGGAACCAAGTTGCGATACACCATTACTCCAAAACTAACCAGCTCCTTAGGCTATCAATTCACACTGAATGACTTTACCCGAGTCGCAAGGTTTGACACCCGTCACCAGATTAGGGCGTCTACAACCTATTCGATCAATCGCACCGTGTTTGTGGGCGGTTTCCTATCCTATCTATTTGGAACATCCACAGATAGTAAGTTCGATCCAGAAAACTTCTCAGCCGGGTTGAGTTTGGGAATTAATATTCCGCTCTTTTAAGGAAGGAGAGCTTTTAAGACCGATTAGCGATCAACTGTTCCATCAGAAATGGCTTGCCGTGCCCGGGATAAACTGTCTGTATTGGAAAGCGTTTTAGTTTTTCAACACTGGCGTTTGCCGCCGCTGAATCGTCAATATTTGACCAGAGTTCGGGCTTGCTGACATTTCCTAGCAAATCACCGCAAAACAAGTCGCCAGCAGACGTTAGGATACCAATCGACCCTTTGGAGTGTCCTGGGATATGAAGCACATCTGCATCCAATCCATAATCCCGGAGTTTGGCTTCATCCTCAACATAGAAATCGGGCTTAAATCGATCGGCTTTGCCCAAACCAAAGAATAGCCCAAATAGCAATCTGATCAGATTACTAGGATTTTTCCGATTCCAGAACATATCCCCGCGTTCCACCATTCCAGAATCGTCGGGGTGCATTGCAATGGGGGCTCGAAACTTTTGTCGGAGATAGGCGGCGTTACCACAATGGTCGATATCGCCATGGGTCAAAATAATCAGCCTTAGCGCTCCGGGCTGACAACCCGCATCGGCCAGGGCTTGTTCGATCGCCCTGCGCTGATTGGGCATGCCGGTATCGATCAGGATATAGCCTTCATTTGTGCTGACCAAGTAAGCATTCACCCAGATATTGAATGCAAAGGGCGTAGTGATTATCTGAATCTTTCTAGTCATTTTACAAATGGGTATCATTCGGCCGGTTCAACCGTCATAGATTGTTAGGAATGTTAGTCCATAGAGCCCATTCTGACTGTCTCCGACAAACTATGCGAGAGACGAGCCAATTGAAAGCCGCTTAGCTTAAGGTAGTTGAAAGGCGACTTATCTCACAAAACCAAACACGACACTATGAAGAAGACACTCTTGATACTCACCACCGGCGTCACCGCCATCGCCGCAGTCACCAGTTTATTCCTGACCGCTTTTGCAAATCCCACCAATATCCAGCAGTTTCTCTTCATCACCAGCAGCGCGATCGCAATTATTGGAGGCATCGCCATTTTTATGCTCATAGAGAAAGATCAGGATGAGTCGAGTACGCCGTAACAAACGGGCTATTCCAACTTCCCATACATACCGAGTTGACGGCGCTGGAGGACCGACCAGGGCAATAACAGCGAGTCTTCAATTTCTGTGCGAACCGGGTTGCTAACAGCCCCCTTAATATCCATGAGGTCAACCAAAAATTGATTGAGGGTGTAATAGGTTTCGAGACGCTGCGTCTGTTCTTCCGTAAACTGCCAATCCTTGCCAATCTCTCGATGTTGAATCATCGTCTGCCGGAGTTGCTCAATCCATCCAGGTCCATTCACCTCCCACCATTCATAAAACCCCTTCCAGTGATTTGAAACCGGTAGGCTTACTCTCAGCTGTTGCAAGGTATTGGTCAGTTCCAGATTAAGCGCGCGGTTGAGGGTATAGTCGAGGGCGCGGTCGATTGTACGGTTGAGGTCCAGGGTGCGATCAAGGGATTGGTTGAGAATGCGATCGAAGGTGCGATTGAGGTTGAGGTTAAGGTCAGGGGACCGGTTTAGGGTGCGATTGATTTGTGAGGCGCGATTAAAGGCGATCTCGAAGGCTTGCTCCAGGTTAAGGGCGCGATAAAGCGTCCGGAAAAGGGCGCGATCGAGGTCCAGGTCCAAGTTGAGGGTGGGATCGAGAGTAGGATCGAGGATGCGCTCAAAGGACTCTTCAAGGTTGAAATTGAGTGCATAGTAAAATGCCCTCAGCGCCGAGGGTTTATAGCTGGCTAGAGTCGCCTGACACTTCTGAAATAGCCAGTTCAAGAAGGTTTGCACCGCTGGATCCCGGGCGACGGATTGATCAATGGCCTGTTTAATTCGCTGGAGTAGCCGATCAGCGGGTTGCTGCGATCTGGCCAGTTTCTTCACAATCTCTTGCCACTGTGGATCTGCAATCTTTTGAGCTAAGTGTCCAGCAGACAGTTGAGTCAGCCACTGAATCGTAAAGTACTCCTGGAAAGTTGGGTCAGCAAAAGACCACTGCTTATCAGCATGCTCAATCAGCAGCCCATGCTGAGTTTCAATAGATTTCAACACCCCAACGCCTTCACGACGACTAGCCAAGCGCAACTGACGAGTAATTTGGTCAGCCAGTTGCGCTTGGTCAAACACGCCAAATTGTCTGGGATGTTCTAATTGACAGGCGAGAATCTGCTGCAACAGAGCTTCCTTTTCCTTAACCGGCAGTTGACGATAGGTTTCACAGCCCGGCCCTTGTTCCTCAATTGGCTTGTCATCACGCCACCGACTCAACAGTAATCTGACTCCTGTTTTATAGAGCCAGGTTTGGTCAGAGGTAATGGCTCCTCCATTCTCAAAGATCAGACACATCAGACTCAACTGCATCGGCGTCAATGGCATTGCTTTCAAGACCGATTTCTGGGCGACGATGCGGCTAATTTTTTCCCGTTGCGCCTTTGTTTTTGCGTCAGATGCGCCGCTGGCTTTAAACCAGTTGTTCACAAATTGGTCGACTTGCTGGGGGTTATAATCAGCCAATTCGACACAGGCAAACCCATCGAGCATGGCCCCCATCGCTTGAGTGCGACAGGTCAGAATAAATCGATTATCAGGATACTCGTCTGACAGTTGGCGAAGTTGCTCTTGAATCTTGACCTTCAATATCTTGGTGGGTAATTCATTTAACCCATCCAGCAGAATCAACAGTTTGCCCTGCTTAAGCGCAATCTGCAAGGGCAAAGTCTCTAACTGATCCGACAACACAGCGATTTTTCGATTAATTTTCTCAATCCGGCCTTGCGGATTGCGTCGCTTTAATTGTTCGATCGTCGTCTTCAGGTCTGAAAATTGTCCCCAGCTATTGAGTCCTAACGTCTGATCGATTCCCTGCAATAGCGTCCACTGTTGATCTCGAATATGTGTCAGTTCAATCAGAATGGCAATTTGCTCGGGCTGAAAGCGTCCCTGCCCCCAATCAACCGCTAACCGCTTCAGAAAAGTTGATTTCCCCGCCCCCGGTTTACCTAGTAAAACTAATTTTGTTTTTTGGCTGACGGCTTCAAGGCTGGAATAGCGTTCCAGACGTTTACCTTGGGAGAGGTGATTCTTGCCAATATCGACCGCTTTAAACAGACTCTCCGGTGAACTGAAGTATTGATTATCCGTTTTTTCGAAAGACCAGACATCGACATACCCTTGATCAACGCCAATCTCAGCGCCATTCAGCAATCGGATACGACTGTACCGATTCAGAATTGTCTGGCGGCAGCGGTCTCGGGCTTGCTCGATGAGATGACGCCCAAGCGCTTGAATATATATCTGATAAATAAGCTCGACGGACCGGTATTTTAGTTGCGGTGGGAGACTATCCTGGCGCAGCGACGAAGGAGAGAGATCGCGGGTATCCGGAGACTCAGCGATCGCATCGCCGGAAAAGACTGCAGATACCTCTTGGGCGTTCAAGCGCAACGCTAAGCAGATGATGCGAAACTGATTGGCATTGATGGGGGCTGCCTTGAAGAATTGCGCCACCGTTGAAGGCGGCAGTTGAACGTAATCCGCTAGCTTTCCTTGATTCCCCTGGAAATATAGCCTCAAGGCATTATTCGCGAGTGTCCATTGAATCAGAATCCGTTCCTGCGATAGCGGCATTCCCCAGGCTACTCCGCCATTTCAATAGTGTTCATTTTTTTACCCCCATAGATAAATATAGCAATCCTAAATGATTAGTAAGTGAATAATTTCTTATACAGTCCTATTTTGCTTATTGGGTGATGATTCTACAATTCAGGAAGTTCACAAATGATTTAGGACGGCTATGTCAACAGACTCCATCCAGTCAATCCTAGGATTCCCGAAAGCAACGGGAGATAGCCCGCTAGTCGCGCGCGAACGCTCTCTCTTCCAAATTTGGGAGAGGGGAGATAATCCAAATGCCCTTTTCCCAGAGTTGGAAAAAGGGGGTTGGGTATTTTGCCTGACAGGGCTGTGGACGATCGCGTATTAAATGTCTACTGTGCGATCTCAAAAATCCAATGGACGCCTAATTCCTAAGTTGAAATTTACACCAAGGCGGCGGGGTTTTCTGTAGCTTAGCCCCCCAAGGGGTGGGAAGGTCGTTTAAATTTGAAAGCATTACCGATCGTTGAAGAGTTTATTTCCCGATGACCACTAACTTGCCAGGGGTCAAAGCCGTGTCGCCGCCGCCTTTAGAAAGTGGCGATCGCTTATCTCGCTCAGAGTTTGGACGGCGCTACGCTACAACGGATATAGAGAAAGCTGATTTTAGGGAAAAGATAGTCATATCATCGGAATGGTGTTCAGAAATATATATTGTCTGGCAAGTTTACGAAAATAAGCGGAATTGGTATTTCCTAGATGATGGGGTTTATCAGTCCTTACCGCCCGACAAAGCGGGCATTATCTGGGTGCAGCTGGTCTAATTCCCAGGATTTTGGATTGTTTTGGATATATTGACGAATACGCTGAAATGCGGCTTCGGTTCGGATAATGCGATCGTAGTAACCCCGTTGCCACAATTTATTACCCGGTGTTTTCTGTATGGCGTTAATTCGACGGATAGTAGTGGATTTAAAATTTTGAATGATTGCGCTTAATGAGCCTGTTTGTGTGCCATTGGGCTGTAGATACTGTGCTGATTCTCCATTGTCAAGTGTTAGCCACTAAAGACAGCAAATATTGAATCCAAGTCTTCGTGACGCCAAAACACCTTTGTCAAGAATACTTAATGATTCTTGACAAAGGTGCGGACCCCAACCAGGATTCAAACTCCCTCTGAATTTATGCTGGCTGCGGCGAAGCGATCTCAGGGTCAAAGGGTTTGCCCGAGTGGAGCACCCCAAAGACAAATCGGATGAGCTTGTGCATGATGGCTCCCACCACCGCCATTTTTTGTTTTCCAGCCGCTAGCAGGCGTTCGCGAAACTGCTTGATCGCCGGGT
>JASJDH010000238.1 GCA_030065175.1 Leptolyngbyaceae cyanobacterium MO_188.B28
GGCGACGGCTTCAATTAAAGGGGTTTGCATGTTGATTAATCCTCATCAAAAAGTTTACAAATTGATTTATCAGGCATGAGAACTCAAAACGCTGTCCTGATTAGCCCACTGCAGCAGCAGCTTGATCAAAGTAACCCCCTAACTCCGCCATCAAGGAGCTACAGTCGCCCTGAGTGACTCCTTGGGGATCGTTGGCGATGGCGATCGCCGCTTCTTTCATTTTGGCTACGCCAGCAGCGACGGAACCCCCTGGAACGCCCAATGCAGAATAGGTTTCGCGTAGACCATTGAGGCAGCGATCGTTGAGAACGCTGGCGTCTCCCATATAAATTGCATAAGTCACATAGCGCAGGATAATTTCCATATCTCGCAAGCAAGCCGCCATGCGACGATGGGTGTAGGCGTTGCCGCCCGGCGCAATTAACTGGGGTTGATCGGCAAACAATCCCCGGGCGGCGTTGGCGACGATGGTGGATGCATTGCTGGTAATGCGGTTAACGACGTCTAAGCGCTTAGAGCCGTCAGCGACCATTGCCTTCAGCGCATTGATTTCTCCATCGCCGACATATGCGCCTCGGGTATCTGCCTGAGCAACTACCTTAGTAAAAACATCAAGCATTCCAGTATCTCCTAATTAATTATGATTCTGGTGAATACGATTGGGTTCAAAGCATGATTTTGGAATTGAATATCCCAGTCATCGATTGAGTAATTGCTTAGTTATTTATAGAAAAACAAACAACAACAACAACCAGTAGGCAGTGGCTGGCTAAGGAAAGTAGGGAGAGCCTAAATTCACTCTTGTTGTCTGTTTATAATCAACTAGCGGTAAGGCTAATCGACACTGTGGTTATTCACGATAGCCATTTTTCCAAGACTCATATGTCTAAGGTTGAAATGGCGTTTGACAGACCCCTCTGAAACCTGAACTGACCTTATAGGACAAAGGGCTCAGAACTTTTTTGAACCTAGTTTTGATTAAAGCAATATTATTGTGCAAATCTTGTGCAACTTGAAAGATGGAGTTGATTTTTCTGACTATAAATTGTTCAGAATATGACTCAAATTTACTTGGAAAATTTTGTATATAAAATCACAGTCATGATCTTATTTATGATGTCTATTGATAACTAATATATAAGACTTCAAATCAATAGGAAAATAAGCGCTGATACGACAGCTAGAATTCTCTATTTTTCAGGGAAAACCAGCTTAAATTGATCTCGAAATTTGACATGAGAAATAAATATAAAATTGAAGCTTGAGTCGGGTTTTAACCCAGTCAAACCCCTTAAACTATCTCAATATAAATCTTAAAGGCCAGTATTAGGGCCAGTATTTGTGAAACGGGTTGTGAAAGTTGTTCGATCCCCCTAAATCCCCCTTGAAAAAGGGGGTTTAGGGGGGATCTATCGCTTAAGGATGGGATTAGATAACTTGTTTATACACGGTAGCCCGAGGGGAGCGGGGTTGGTGGTGAGGGCTTGAGACTTGATATCTCACCAAAACCTCAGGCATTCTTTGAATTTAAATGAATATCATTCAAAAAAAGCGCAAGAGAATTCCCCTTGCGCCTGTCGCCTGATCTACCTGAGATTTACCTGACTATGAGAGTTAAGTTTCTGATGGCTCTTTGGATACAGTTTGAACCTGCGCATGTTGAGATGAATACTGACTGAAAGAAGAAATTTTGACGATTTTACCGCCTAGACGAGTAATGCGCCTCATCTCCTCATTCATGCGGTTGTGGGGAATTTTTACTAACGTTGTGCTGCTTTTACGAATGGGATAGCCATTACTTTCCGTCTGGTCATTTTGGCGTAACCCTTCCACCTCATAAACAAACACTCGATTTTCCAAAGATGCACTGGAGGCGCCTAACAATGAAGATTTTCCTAACATAGTGATCTGATTCTCCTATTTTGCCACGGTGATACTTGCAATCTTCCCGCCTCTCTTTTGAATTTGCCGCATTGTGCTGAATAGCTGCTCGTAAGCAACAATGAACTCTTGATTACTGCGGCGGACTCTGGGGAATCTGGGCGATTTGAATCCCGCCACCTCAATCCGAAATAACCGTGAGGTAGCGGAGGTGGAGGAGGTTGCCTGAGTAGCTCTGCCAAATGCGCGGCTCGGGGCGGTCCCTTTCTTAGCCGCTTGGTAAGTCCAACCATCAATGACATCACCTGAAGGCGGAATGATGGAAGTGGCGCGATTGAGTGCTAAGTCAGCAGCTAAGCGGGAGCCCGTTCCTGCGAGTTGGCCGCGATCGCTAGCGGCGTAGCCCCGATAGAGGCGGAAGAAGCGGGTATACCCCACTGCTCTTTGTCCCTCTCCCGTGGTGACCAAATCCCTGAAGTAAGGAACGATAGAGTCCCCAAAGCTGTTTTCGTATTCGGCGGAATCGAGATAGGAATCGATATCTGCGTCATACCCTTCATTTTGATAGCGATTGAAATGCTCAATGACTTCAGACTCATCATAGGGGGCTCGTCCCAACAAATGTTTGAAGTTTAATTCAATCACTCGAGTATGGAAATTGGGATAAACATAGCGGGTCTTGTATAGGTCAGACTTAGCCAGCGCTCGCACAAAATCTCGAACAGTGAGTTGGCCGGTGGCGAGCTGGGTTTCGGGGACCGTGAGCCGCTCCGATTGCATCAGGTGGCAGTTGCCTAACACTTGCCGATAAATCGCCTGGATCACGAACTTAGCCTCTTCCGGGGTTGAGATGGGAAGCAGTTCAACCGGTTTGGTTTCTTGAAAAGGCCGGATTCCCAACCTAGAGGCTGTCGCCGGAACTGCGCCCTGGGCTTCTTTAGCCGCAACTTCGCCGCCGCCAAAGGGAGCCACAATCATGCAAGGGCGATTAGTGGCTAATTCAGTCGCGAGTCGAGAAATGGCTCCGCCGAATTGGGCCCGATCGCTGGTGGCGTACCCCCGATACAGACGAAATAATCGCGTAAACCCCACTGTCCGTTGTCCTTCTCCAGTGGTCGCCAGATCCCAATAGTAGGGGACGATAGAATCTCCAAATTTGAAATCATATTCTGGCGAGTCAATATAGGAATCAATATCGGCGTCAAATCCCTCATTTTGGTAGCGATCGAGATGTTCAACCACTTCCGACTCATCGTAGGGGGCTCGCCCCAGAAGATGTTTGAAGTTTAGCTCAATCACTCGAGTCTGGAAGTGGGGGTATAAAAACTTTGTCTTGTATAGCTTAGATTTAGCCAAGGCCCGGACAAAATCTCGCACGGTCAGTTGGCCATTAATTAGCAAAGACTCCAGTTCGATTTGGCGTTCTGACTGCATTAAATGGTCATTGCCAAACACTTGACGGTAGACCGTTTGAATCACCCACTTGGCGTCCTTTGTAGTCCAGTTGGGGCGGAGTTCAACCGGGCTCGTCTCATCAAAAAAAGTTGTTCCCAAACGAGACGCTGTCGTTGTAATGGCCACAAATAACTCTCCTTTTATACTTGATAGTTCAAAAACTACGGTTCAATCATGCTTGCCTTAGGCGGGAAAACCATTCACCGCCCGCCTGCCCTAGCTGTTGTAGAGTCGAAGAGGGTTGACTCGAGGCGACAACGAAAGGTTTACAACATGGATTTATCAATATGAATCTTAAAAAGAGACCGTAGTGAGCGAGTGATTAACCCACTACGGCGGTATCGTACTCAAAAGACCTATCTGAGTTCGTGTCGGGCAATGAGTTCAGAAAATCGTTGAACCTGATTTTGATTAAAACAAGCAATTTATGCAAAACTTGTGCAAATCAGGTGTCTGAGACATTACAATTCGTTGCAAATAATCAATAATGTCAAACCGCGATCGCATCAAACAGCATGGTGCTCATGTACCGATTGGTCCACTCTGTGCCGAAAGATTTTTCTAGTACGCGGCGGGTCTTATCGTTTTGGCGTTGTTTTGTACAGTAATTGTGTTGCCCCGCTATCACGTTCATAATGTCAAATCTGGATGAAAGGGGCGTTTCCGTGCGAGCAATCTGGCAATGAATCGTTAGGAATTCCAGCGCCCGGTTGAGAAACTGATCTTCTTCTGAAGCGCCGATGGGCCTGATAAACAAACAATGATCTGAAAAGATATCGCCCCATTCCGGTAACCTGCGAGGCTGGGAAAATGATACCCGGGGTAGGGTTGATAACGCCTGTTGATAGTCAATGGGCAAAGTAGAGTCAGCATTAATGGGAGAGAGATCCGCTATCGCCGCACTGATGCCGTAATCTCGACTGCCCACCAGATCAACGCCAAAGATGGGAAGGGCGTACTCTGGATTGGGGAACATGACACAATGCAGAATATCTAACCCGTTATCAATTTGAGCCAATTCCAAATGGAGCTTGCGAAATTGGGGTGTCTGATAGCAATGATTTTGGATCGTCAACCGTTGCCCTTCTAAAGAACCCTCGATATACCCCAAGTCCTCAGGTACAGAATAGGGGGAAAGCACTAGATAATATCGCCAAATTTCTTCAATGCTTTCTGCTAATCTTTGAATCAGGGAGCGCTGGGTGGCTCTGGTCGTCGCTTGTATGGACTTCAACATAGGCGTGAACTCGAATATGGGCGTGGACTGGCTGCTCCTGAAGGAGCAGGGGGCTTCAATCACCAACCGAAAGAAATTTTCAGGCTAGAGTGACAGGCAAACCGTCAGCAGCAACGATTTGCAAGCCACTCATGCGCCATTTATCCATGTGTGGGCTGGGGTTCTATCAGCCAAGCAAACTGCTGAAGCCATCGCTGCAATGCGAGGACATTAACCGGCCCAAAGTGTTATCGTAATCCCTACTTTGGGATACAGAGCGTGCAAAATGTGTGCAGCAATCCGCTGATCAAGGACACCTAAAATCCCCCTCCGGGGTAATATGCTCCAAGTGCTTCATCGCCTAGCATTAATAGCAAGGTCCCTTCCTTAGATGGGGGAGTTTACACCTTAGCTTCCCCATCTCGTCTTTACCCATCCACCCATCCACCCATCCACCTATTTACTGACGCAAGTCCCCTAGAGCGGAATCAGTTCCGGAAGTTGGTTGGGATCCTTTCCCCGATTGTGATACTTGCTCAGGCCATGTTGTTGATGGTGGGCGTCAATTTCGGCTTGTCTGTCTTGAAATACTTGTTGAATTGCCTTTTGATATGTCGCGCCAATCGGCTTGCCTAATTCTTTGATCACAGGAAAGCTAATGGCCCATTTTTCCCCGTGGGCGAGTCCCGGTGTATTGTTGTAGCGAAAGATGGCGTTAATAATGGTGTTGACCTTAGCCTCGGTGTCTTTTGAACGATAAGAGCGCTTGCGCAAGGGGGGCTCTAATGGGGTGGCAATGCTTGTAGGCGCTTGATGGGCTGTGCTTTGAGAAATGACAGGACCTGTTGTGGGCAGAGGCGGCGTCTGACTAGTGGGAATGGGAGAGTGTTGCGGACTGGCTGGCGCTGTTGTAGTTAGAGGCGGAGCCTGACCGGTAGAGAGAGGGGGAGAAGCCGGTTGCTGAGGGATGCCTGGCGGCGGAGTCGGCGTTCTCATGGGCTGGGAAGGAATGGGCGCTTGCGACCCTTGGAGCAGTTTCAGCAATGGCTCCAACTGGATCTGAGCTTGGTGGAACTGGGTGATTTCAGCCTGCAGTTGGGCGTTAGTTTGTTGTACTTGCGCGAGTTGTTGTTGATAGCCCACCGTCTCTGCTTGCTGCTGGTCTCGCTGCTGTTCGAGCGCCGTAATCTGCGCTTTTGCTGCTTTCAATTCTTCAGTCAAGAAGGCGATGCCGATCGCGAGGTTATCAATGACGGGTAGGGTCGCGCCAGGAATCTCGCTGGAGGGGGCTGAAGCGATTGTGGCTGGCTTCTCACTGTTCGAAGGCAGGGTTTCCGGAGAAGGCCCAGTGGCTTCTAGATGTTGCTCAATCCAATTCAACAGGATGGAAGATTTTTCCGGTTGGTAGATATCTTGAGGACATAACCGGTTCATCACCGCTAGCCAGCGATCGCGCTCATCGGCAAAAATGTGCAATAAGCTGCGTGAACGCCTGGATGAATCGGCGGCGGATTCCCTCATCTGGCTTTGTCCATTTTGTGTCGACGAGTTTTCTTGGAACATGTCAATTACCTCTACTCCTCGGAGCCCTAACCGAATGCCTTGGCGTCCATCAATATTGCCTGCGCCGTCGCCCATCTTGTAGTCACTGTAGTGGCGGGTGGAGACCAGGGTGCGCCGTCGCTCAGAGTTGGTCTCATCTAAGATAGAAAAATGGCCTTGAATAGCGGCTTTGAACTCAATATCAGCAATTCTGGGCGGGCAATACCAGTGGGTGGCGATCGCCGCGTATACGCTCCGGAATAAATGGGTGTAGAGATTAGTTTTGCCGATGCGTTTGGGAATCAGATCCGCGAAGTGGCGATCGCAGGCTTTAGCGACAGCGTCACTATACTTCTGATTCACCTCAGACGTACTCATGCCTTTGGCGTTGATAATCCCCCTCAGTTTTTCCAGCCCCGCCATCACATACTCCGCCTGAGCCAGGGTGGGAATTTCGAAGGAAAGTTTCTGCACCTCGCCTCTTCGCTTGAGGGCCCCGGTAAAGATGACGCTAAAGGGGGTTTTATAGCTGAATTCAGCGGTGGCGATAATTTCGGCGCTGCGGCGTCCGGTCAGCACCGCTAAGCCCGCGGCGATATCCGCCCATTCGCGAGAAGTGAGCAGATTGACGGCGCGATAGACTAGGGCGTTAACGGCTTTTGGATCGAGCAATAAATGGTGCTCATTGCGGCTAGCCACCTGGTCGTCAATGGATTGATTCATCTGAATCCATTCTTCTAGCGAGAAGTTCATGGACTCTAGGGCGAAGTGGTCTTTTCCTAAGCGCTGTTTGATGGCGTTGCGCACCTCAGTCATTAAGTTACGTTGCTGCTTTAGCGCTTTCAGCCCATGGTCGGCCCATTTTTGTTTCATCCAGTCGGCCCAAGTTTGGGCTTCAGCCCGGCCTGCAGGGGTGTCTGGCAGCACTGCGATCGCAGGCAAGTAATGGTTATCGACTAACGCTTGAAGCCACTTCCGCATATCAACCTAGCCATACAACTACATTTCAAGAATGCGCCACTCCTTTTCCCTACGTTTTCTCGATTCATATCTAAGATATGGTTTCAGAATTATCTACGCCCATATTAAAGCTAGTTTGCGACGGAACCTAAACTTCTCCTGTCCCAGGACCCGTTCAAACATGAGGGTTCACCTCAAGTTTATTCATACTGGTTTATCCATACTGGCCGAGAAGTAAGGATGGACATGAGAAATGTATCTCTTGAGTAGAGGCCGGAAGATGACCATTTACAAATGGGCTAGGTTCAGTGGGCCGCCTAACTCCAGCGACGGGGCAGCGCGAAGCTGCCCGTGGGAGATTAATGATTAAACAGGATGTCGCAAATCCTATTTTCAGGATTTTCAAAGGGTTTCCACCTATCAACAGGGGCTTGACAGAATACTGGAGGAGTGTGATGTCTCTTCCTAATGAAACTCTCAATGGTTCCTCAGCGTGTGCTCAGGTAACGCTTAACCTACGTTCAGATGGATTTATAAAACTAAATAGTGTGCATCAGGTTAACGAGGTTTGAGTCATGAATGAATAGATATAACCTGTATGGCAACTAGTCAAGTCACTATTTCGATTAACAACCTGGCGCCCGCAGATGGTACAAGGCTTACCCCTATGTGGGTAGGGTTTCACGATGGACAATTTGACACCTTCGAGAAAGGTCAGAAGGCATCTCTAGGGCTTGAGCGGCTAGCTGAAGATGGTAATAACTTGGTCCTAAGCCAAGAGTTTCAAGACAGTGGTTTTGGACAAGTTGACGGCGTTGTGGGGATGGCTCCCATTGCTCCAGGCGCAGAAGTGAGTCAAACCTTTACCCTTGATACTTCCCTTGGCAATGGTCGTTACTTCAACTATGCCGCCATGGTGTTGCCGAGCAATGATACTTTCATTGGCAATGACAATGCAATTGAAATTTTTGATGCAGCGGGAAACTTTCTAGGCGCCAATATTATTGTGCCTGGATCGGCCGCCTATGACGCTGGTACAGAAGTGAACGATGAGTCCCCAGCAAATACCGCCTTTTTGGGTCAGCAAGCTCCCAATACTGGCGTAGATGAAAACGGAGTCGTAGAATTCAGTTCGGGATTTAACCCTGCTAGCGGTGGAGGTATTCTGGCCGATCCAATGTTTGCCGGGGGCGATTTCACCCAAAATGGCTATCAATTTGCTAGCATCACTGTTCGCCTAGATAGGCTGACTGGCGATAACAGTAATGAGACCCTGAAAGGGAGTGCAGACGACAATATCATTAAGGGGTTAGGAGGGAGCGATACTCTAGTTGGACTGGGGGGCGACGATACTCTCCATGGCGGTCGCGGCAACGATATCCTGCGTGGTGGTCGGGGTAAAGACGCCCTATTTGGCGGTCGCGGCAACGATATCCTGTATGGTGGTCGGGGTAAGGATACTCTATTTGGCGGTCGGGGTAAGGATATCCTACTTGGGGGACAGGGTAAGGATATACTATTTGGCGGTCGGGGTAATGATATCTTGGCGGGAGGTCACGGTAGTGATATCTTGACCGGTGGTTTAGGGCGAGATAAATTCGTGCTGAAGACTGAACCAGGTCTCGATATCATCACCGACTATCGGGATGGTGTTGACAAATTAAGTTTGGCAGGTGATTTAACGTTTGGCAGCTTATCGATTGTTCAGCAAGGAGATGATGCTTTTATTAAAGCTGGCGATCAAGGGGTTGCTGTACTGCAAGATGTTCACGCCAGCTTACTGACAGCGACTGATTTTGTTTGACGCCCATTGTCCTTAATAATGGAATAACTATCTGCGGTCGTGCAGTTCGTAGCGCGATCGCAGAATCATGTAAGGGATATTTAAGCGTGACAATCTTCTAGAAAATAACCGATAGATCACTGCCGTAACGCATCTTTTATCTAAAGAACGGTGCGTTATGGCGACAACATGCCTATTGGTTCACATAAGCCGCTTCTCGCTGAGCCAACTCATTAGGGGGCACATCTTCCACATGGGTGGCAATCCACCATTCATTCCCGCAAGGTCCTTTCACACCGCCGGAGCGGTCCCCATAAAACTCGTTCTTCGGCTCCCTGACTACCGTCGCCCCCGCCTGCAGCGCCTGTTTGTAAGTGCTATCCACATCTTCAACATACAGGTAAAGCATACTGGGCATGGGGGTATAATCCCCACTCGCCTGACCCATCATGACCATTGAGTCGCCAATCTTCACCTGAGCATGCATCACACTGCCGTCTGGCTTTGTCATCCGGTGAATCTCCTCAGCGGCAAAGGCTTGAGCGAGAAAGTCCAATAGTTTAGGAACATCTTGGACGATCAAATAAGGGGTGACGCTATGAAATCCCTCAGGAATCGGTTTAACTGCCATTCAGGTATGCTCCTTGCAGAATGCTAATAGGACTATTGTACTAATAATTTCTGGAAAAGGAGTCCTTATCAATCTCCTCGAAAAATTTCAAACTACACTCCTCTGGTCAACCTCATAAGGCAATTTTTAGGATTACAGCATAGGGCGCTAAATTAGTTTTTGGATGCGCCCTATAGCTTTCTGCCGGAAACAGTCTGTCTCCCTTAAAATCTTGGGATCATTATTGACATTTAATGGACGTATGCAAATTGTCGCCGCAAACCTTTGGGACATTAATCCAATGCAGCTAGAAGCCATCCGCAAATGTCTGAAGTATGAACCCGACATTATCGTCCTATCTGAACTACAGAACAGTTGCATCCCCGCCGCCGAAAAGCTGTTTGCCAGTGAGGGCTATACCCTCACCCACACCCGCGCGCGTAGGCTCATGTCACTGGGGGTCGCCAGCCGCATCCCTGCTAGCCACAGTGAAGTCCTAAACCAAGGACCATTTAACCGTCGCCCTCAGCTCAAGCTGCAACTAGAAAACGGAATTACCTTCTTTGGCATCCACCTAGACGCCCCCCTCTCTCCTCGCAGATATAAGCGACGGCAGCAGCAATTGTCCCTACTCGCTAAATTCATTACTCACTCTCAAGCCCCAGTTGCACTTGCGGGCGACTTTAACAGTTATTTCCATGAATCAATTTTTCAAGCTTTTATGACACAAATCGGCGGCCAACAGCACGATGAACCACAGCAAAGGCCGCACACTTGGCCATCTCTACTCCCCCTTTTCCAAATTGACCATATTCTGTGCAGTCAGCAGTTACGAGTCACCCAACTACAACGAGGAAATTTTAATGGCTCAGACCACCTACTCATTTATGCCTGCGTAAACTTTAGAACAAACAAACAATAAGTCTACTTTTTCAGTGGAAAAAGCTCATTGGAATGAGTCGGTCTATTACTTGTCATTTGTCATTCGTCACTTGTTAGGTGTTACGTGATCAACGACTAGTGATCAACTCAATCAAATGACCAATGACTGATGACCAAAGACCAATGACCACTCTAAGGATGACTCAGCGCGATCTCTCTACACTTTTCCGTCGCATCTCGTAAATACGCTTCTACTGTAGCTTGTTGTTGATCTGCGGGCGTTCCACATAGATCTTCACCCCGCAATAGGGTGCCAAACCAGGTGCCTGGCGATGTCCACTGCCCCTTGCTGGCTAGCTCTGGTAAGGTGTCTGGACGGTGACTCCGGGGCCAAGGGTAGGTGTAAAGGTAAGGTTGCTCACAGCTGGGGTCGCCGGGTTCAAAGCCAAATCCAAAGGCTTTTGCAGTCTCAGGGTCGCCCTCCTCTAGGGTGACCAGTACGGCGATATCAAAATGGTGGGGCCACATCCGCACTTCGTTTGGGCCCGGATGAATGTACAAATATGACTGGCGGATGTTTTCTAACACCAAGTTGGCGTTGCCGTAGTAGTTGCAGAACTCGGCCATGGCCGCGGCGTGGGTTTCGACATCGTAGGCTGCGCCGAAGGCGACGGGATGGTCTGGAATCTTAGAGGGGGAGGCGACTAGAAAATCATCCACGTTGAGACCCAGTTTCTCTGCTTCCGCCAGGAGCCAGGTTCTAGCCTCCGCATTGGTTTTCCCGTGCATGGGATAGGAGAGTTTGATTTCGCTGTTCAGTAGAATCAGCAATGTCAAATCTGCTAGACGGAGGCCGAATTGTACGGCTCCGCTTGCAGTGGGGATGGGATGAGACACAAAAGCGCTGAAGCGGTCGATCCAGCCAAAGTTGATGTGGCTATAGTCTTCCCGAAAAGGGACAAAGGCTATGGCGGCTAGAGCGGGTAATTGCATAGCGTGGTGGGCTTGATTGCGGGCTTCAACAAGCGTGAGCGGATCAACTGCGCCCACAGGACGCCAAGTTGCAGATTCCATAATGATTTGTCTCCCGATTGAAGCAAAGTGTATGCGGTAAAGGCAAGAATACGGTAACTCGATTCTGAGAGAGTTGACTTAGGCGCAGATGAGCAAATGCTAAGGGCGAGTTGAGTAATCATCACCCATCTCGTTTACTAAAATCCACGGATTGTTAACCAAGTAGTCTGAGATTGGAGTGATGTCATCGGATAGATAACTGGTGGATATGAAATTCTGATAGATGTCCTCACCGTGTTGTTTGGCTGCTTTTAAGCAGTGACAAAGATATTCAGTATGGGGGAGGATATCATCTCGCCATATTTTGCCTTTGTAATATTGCTTAACTCTTGAATGATATTCTTCTTCAAGGATGCATTTATTGAGTAGGTAATCTTCATCTGTATACTCGGTGCACATGCGGCCTCGGTGGATTTTGCCCTCTGTATCAACACCCTCTACCTGAATCCATCTAAATCGATGTTCCCGTTCATAGATGTTCAAAAAGTCTCTACTAGAACATTCAAATGCAGAGCAAATTATTTGAGTTTCGCCATCATATCGGGTAGCGCAGGATGATACTTTTAAGTCATTTTTTGAAATATTGTAACGCCGAAAAAAAACGATGCCGACTTTATTGAAGATCCGCCGATATCCCTTAACCCTTACAAGCCGAAAATTATTTAAACGCTCAACTATGCCTTCAGACCACTTTTGGGAAAGCAGTGAACCATAGCCAAATACTGTAATTGAAGACATTCAAATATTCCCATTAATAAAACTCAATCATCCTACTTTAAGCGGGCTTCTAGTGAATCATTTGTAACATCATGAGAATGACGGAAAGGCCTTAAGGCATTCGACTCTGATATTGTTGTCAGGATGTTTGTAGCATTGTGGGAATCGCTGAGTTCCCCGTCAATCATAAGGTTTTACAGGACTTTGCGCGCATTCTCCTCCTGCCGTTGGAGGCCGGGGGACTCAAAAAACTCACAGAATTGTGGATATTTCCAACCATTAAATTCACTGATAAAATTAGCTTTGGATATGTTTGATTTCATGCTTCCTCAAATTTGGCACCTAGGAAGCCTCGGAAGGACTTCAGACTTAACGACATTTCAAAATGTTAATCACAGTAGAATTTATATAGAGGGTGGACTCTAAAGCCTTATAGCGTCTCTTGATAGTCATTGATGGTTGATAGCCCTAGAACATCGCTCACCATGAAAGCTTTCTCATTCGAGACTCACATTCAGCTTATAGGGCTTGGTCAAACTATCAATATAGAGATGGAAATTGATTCCGAAAGGGTGTGACGAGCCATTCCAAAAACGCCCCATCGTAAAGGATACTTTTGATCCATGAAGACTAGCCGTAATTTCCTACATTCCTTCATCAGCCTAGGTCTTTTACTGAGTCTTGCAACGAGTCCTGCTCTTGGTGTTCAAACTCGTGAGCCCATTTCAAAAAAAGTTACCCAGTTTTCTTTGATTGAACAGCCCCTTATGAGAATTGGGATGACGCTGGGGGGTTTCGCATTGCTTGGTCTTTTTATCGCAAGTGCGATGGAAGCCAGTAAAGGGGAGAAAAGCGTTTCTGATAAAGGTATATCGCTTGATCAACAACCTGTGTAAGCCAACACAACAGGAGACTAAAAGCGAAATTCAGGGTGCTTCTCTCTCGGTTTAAATCTCAGATGAGTGATGGAACCTGATCAGTCCTATGATACCTAGCCTAATCAGGTTCCATCACTCATCTGAGATTTAAACCGAGAGAGAAGCACCCTGAATTTCGCTTTTAGTCTCCTGTTGTGTTGGCTTACACAGGTTGTTGATCAAGCGATATACCTTTATCA
>JASJDH010000239.1 GCA_030065175.1 Leptolyngbyaceae cyanobacterium MO_188.B28
TCAGGCTATAGGCACTTAGTGAACCTGTAGACTAGAGTCAATCACCAGACTGCTTATGAGAACTGGGATATAGCCATCTTAAGCTTTTGTTTATAAATCAGCTCTTAGAAAAAATGAATGATCACAATAATAGAGACCGAACAACTTGGGAGCGTATAGCAGGATTTGTCTTGGCTTCCACAGTCTTGGTCGTCTTCATTTTTATACTTTTCAATCCGCCAGAAGTCAGTCCCAATACTTATGCAATTATTAGATTCTTGGCTGCTATAGCGGCTGGACTGTCGGCTGCTCTCTTCTCGGGCAGTCTCCATGTAGAATCTCAGTTACCTTTGACTAAAGGCCAGTTGAAAGCAACAAGCGCATTTGCAGCCTTCCTTGTAGTCTTTTTTCTGTTTTTCTTTGGAATTCCAGATTCAGAAGAGAAACCGACTGGAAATATGCCTGAAAGACAAATACCTGAAGAACTAGTATCTGATTCTAATCTAGAACCTAGTGACGATGAGACCGGCAATCAAAATGGGGGTTCGCCAAATGCAGGTCAAGACATTAACTCTACCAATAAACTCTCATTAGGTTTAAAGGAAGGTCGTCTATTTGAAGCTGATTTAGAGACTGAGAGATTGGTTATGAGTATGCTTGGTAAAGATTCTATTAAAGCCAAAGATCTAGAAAACTTATCTTGTGAAAAGCTTGATGGAATAGATGATTTATGGGCAGAGTTTACAGGAGATAATCTAGGATTTAGCTCAATCCGAAATGTATTTATACATCCGTATCTTGAGAGCCTTTATATAAGCTATGATCCTAGTAAATACTCGAGTTATGATAATGATGAATTTGAGGATGTAGCGATTGAATCTGGATTTAGAGAAACTTATCGACATGTCTTATCGGCAGTAGGTGGTAATGAAGAGTATCGTCAAAGAAAAGAGCCGACTTATATTTCTGCTATATTTCCAAAGTGTACAAAGCCTGCTATAGAAAGGTTCTTGGCAATGAACTCAAAGCTTGAGAGCTGTGGTTTTGTTGAGCCTAAAGAGGTGATCAAGCAAAAACTTATCGAAAGATATTTTAATCAATACGTTGAAGAAAATCCCCGCTGCTGTTTAAGAAAAAACTCATATCTCAATATTTCTCCTGATATCAACTCCAAAATTTGTCAGCCTTCTGATCAGTCTTTTGCTCGACCTGATCCTGCTTCTTTACTTCCTTGCCCACCTAAACATCCATGGTTTTTGGAACTTTGTGAATCATAATTTGACTGATTTATTGAATCAAAGACTTGTCGTCATTAAATGGTTATGCGAAATTATTCACACATGAATTTCGAATAACTATTTCCTCTCTTCTTGAGAACCCCTAAAAAAACTTGATGGTTGACATAATTTAGTTGAGTATCCTAGATAAGGGTACATAATCTGCATATAGGCATTTTTGCATCATTTGCATCAATGTATGATACAAACAGAGCCATCATCCAAACTCTTTAGCCGAGGGAAAACCATCCTTAGCTGAGAATATTGAGATAAGTTTCAATCTGGGATTGCGTGATTAAGGGGAACATAATGACTTCACAGGTTCTTAGTGAAGAAACAAACGGTTTAGCGCCAGGAAGCCTCAGCCGGATTCACCACATTGCCCTAAATGTGAAAGATATGGCGGCGTCCCGTCACTTTTACGGGGCGATTTTGGGCCTGAAGGAACTAGTTGGAGACGAAGTTCCCACCACCCTCAAAGATTTAGTTGTAGCCGGAAAGGTCGCTAACTTTATCACCCCAGACGGGCTAGTGGTCGATTTATTTTGGGAGCCAGATCTATCTCCGCCCGATCCCGATCCTAAACAGGGGTTTACCCGGGTCAATCATCTGGCGTTTGATATTTCGCCACAACTCTTTGACCACGCCGTGGAAATCCTCAAACAAAATCAGGTTCCCATCGACCATGGCCCCGTCAGTCGTCCTACCGGACGAGGCGTCTATTGCTATGACCCGGATGGTTTTATCGTTGAGATTCGATGTGACCCAGGGGAAGGGTAGGGAAGATAGGGGAGATGAGGAGGATGAGGGAGATGAGGGAGATGGGGGAGATGGGGGAGACAGGGGAGAAGAGAAGCGCTTGTAGGATGGGCAAAGCAAAGCGTGCCCATCTCTGAAATTCCCAGTGATGCATGGCGAGATGGGCACGGTCTGGAGACCTTTGCCCATCCTACGATTTTCCCCATCTGCTAATGCTTCCCTACTCCTCAATACTCACCTCAACCAACTCATGATGACATCCTTTGCTAGTCAAGAAGCCACTCCTCTTTTAGACGCCTTATCACTCTGCGCCAATCGACAAAATGCGGCTTTTTATACGCCGGGGCATAAACGGGGTCAGGGGATTTCGCCAGCGATCGCAACTTTAATCGGCGACACCGCCTTCCGAGCTGATCTACCCGAATTGCCCGAGTTAGATAACCTGTTCAACCCGCAAGGGGTGATCCAGCAGGCGCAAGCGTTAGCCGCCGAAGCCTTTGGGTCGGAGCAAACCTGGTTTTTAGCGAATGGATCCACCTGTGGCATTGAGGCGGCTGTCCTGGCGGTTTGCAACCCTGGAGACTCGATCATCTTGCCTCGGAATGTCCACCAGTCAATGATTTCAGCGCTTATCCTGTCAGGAGCTTCACCCATCTTTGTCCAGCCCGATTACGACCTAAGCTCAGGATTGGCTCATGGCGTATCGCCAGCCGCGATCGCCCACGCCTTAACCCATTACCCTAGCGCCAAAGCCATCATGATCGTCTCCCCCACGTACCATGGGGTTTGTCCCAATGTGGCGGCGATCGCCCAATTAGCCCACCAGCATCACATTCCCCTCCTGGTGGATGAAGCCCATGGACCTCACTTCGCCTTCCATCCAGACTTACCCACTCCCGCCCTAGCGGCCAACGCTGACTTAGTGATTCAGTCCGCCCATAAAGTCTTGGCGGCCATGACCCAAGCCGCCATGCTGCATGTCCAAGGGAGGAGAATCAATCGCGATCGGCTCAATCAAGCCCTTCAACTGACCCAATCCACCAGCCCCAACTATCTGCTGCTGGCTTCCCTCGATAGCGCCCGACAGCAAATGGCCCTAGCAGGTCATGACCTGATGACCCGCACCCTGTCTTTAGCCGACTTAGCCAGCCATCAGATCAACGCATTGCCCGACCTCTCCGTCCTCACGAACGAGGCCGAAGGCGCCATCCCAGGCTTCCACCAACTCGACCGCACTCGCCTCACCGTCGATGTCTCTGGCTTAGGCATCACTGGCTTCGCCGCTGATGAATTCCTCCATGAACAATTCAGCGTCACCGCCGAACTCCCCACCCTGCGGCATCTCACCTTTATCATTAGCCTGGGCAACACCTTGGAGGATATTCAGCGGTTGATTGTCGGGTTTGAAGCGTTAGTTGAGAAGCAGGGGAGGCAGGGGGGGCAGGGGATATCTCTTGTAGAGACGCAATATATTGCGTCTAGGGGCGATGGGGGGGATGGGGAAGATGGGGGAGGAAACGTAGGGTGGGCATTGCCCACGCACCATCTTTCAGCGCCATTTGGAGAAGGAAGGAATAGGAAAGATGGAGAAGGGGGCGGAGAAAACGCAATCCAAAATCCACAATCTAAAATCCAAAATCCCTTAATCCAAATTCCTCTCATTTCTCCCCGCGATGCTTTCTTCGCCGTCACCGAAACCTTACCCATTGAACAAGCCGTCAATCATATCTGTGCTGAGCTAATCTGCCCCTATCCCCCCGGAATTCCAATGCTTCTGCCGGGAGAAAGCATTACAGACACCGCGATCGCAACCCTGCAGCAGGTCTTGGCCACTGGCGGCGTCATTACTGGGTGCAGTGATCCCGCTCTAACCAGCCTCAAGGTGGTAAAGCGGGTGGTGAAGGGCCCTTAACTTTGGTGTTAAGTACCTGTGCAATGACGTTTACTAACTGGATTCAGGTATTCAGGGGGTTTCAGCGACTTTTCACTGTAATTAATTTTGCCTACCCACTTATTAAGGATTTACACGCTCGGTCGAGAAGAGGGAGTGGATGAGTGGGTGGGTAGATGAGTGGATAAGTACAAATGTCATATAGCCGCAGCTTCCTCCCAGAGTGTAGGTTGTAGAGGAGAAAGGAATCAAAAATCTAAAATCCAAAATCTTCATCTTCCTTGTTCTTCGTTCTTCCCCATTCCTCCATGTCATCGCTCTGGCCTTACGTTACTCCGGGTATCCCCGACCAATTATTTGAACAGCTTCCTGGCATTCCTATGAGCAAACGGGAGGTTCGGCTGCTGTTGCTGGGTTACCTGCGGCTTAAGGCCGACTCGGTGTTGTGGGACATTGGGGCGGGTACAGGCACCATCGCGGTGGAAGCGGGGCTCCTGTGTCCAAGCGGCAAAATTGTGGCGGTGGAGCGGGATGAAGAAGTTGCTAATTTGATCCGCAAAAATTGCGATCGCTTCAGCGTCAAAAATGTAGAGGTGATTGAGGGAAGCGCTCCCAGTTGCTTTATGAAATTGCCGTATAAACCGGACTGCATTTTTATCGAAGGCGGTCGCCCTTTGAGAGACATCTTAAAAGAGGCCTGGCGACGGCTTCAGCCAAGCGGACGCATCGTCGTCACCGCTGGAAACCTCGAGAGCTTATACACAATTTCCGAATGCTTCGCCGAACTCCAGGTTCGCAATATTGAAATGGCCCAACCCAGTGTTAACCGACTAGAAGCCCGAGGAAACAACCAGATCTTTACCGCCATTGACCCGATCTTCATCCTCAGTGGGGACAAAGTGAGTTAACCCATAGTTTTCCCTAAGTAGCCAAATTTTCACAATTCCCTCAGAGAAATGGCGCGTTATATATTTTTTTTTAAAGAATATATGAAGCTCGACTGTGCAAGTTGAAGGGGATAATCAGCCTGTGTTGCAATATGTTGCAATCCTACTTATAGAGGTAGACCCTCTCAAGATTGGGAATTAATTGAATGGAGGCGTTTACCCTTTAAGGCGATAGGCTCACTTGAGCAGCGTTTAACAATTTGATAAGTGAGCAACCCCGCTTAGCAGTTTCTACTCTGAGGTGTCTCTACAAAAATATGTCAAATTTGCTAGAGAAAGCTCATGCTCAGAGTACTTTCCTACAAAGACGACAGGTTTCCTCTGATCAATTAACTCAGCCCTTAAAGGGAGAAGCGCTCCACAATGAGGAAAATGTGGTGGACAAGTCTCTAGATTTAACCGTTGCTATCCCTACCTACAACGGCGCTGAACGGTTACCTAAGGTGCTGGATCGACTGCGATCGCAAATTAACACCGAACATATTGCCTGGGAAGTCATTGTTAGCGACAACAACAGTACTGACAATACAGCTGAAATCGTTCGCCAATATCAGCAAGATTGGCCTAGCGCCTATCCATTAAGGTATTGCTTTGCAGCTGAACAAGGGGCCGCCTGCGCCCGACATAGAGCCGTTGACGCAGCGCATGGAGAACTCGTTGCCTTTTTAGACGACGACAATCTCCCTGCCTCTGATTGGATTGAGCAAGCTTATCAGTTTGGGCGAACCCATCCAAAATCAGGCGCTTTCGGGAGTCAGATTCATGGAGAATTTGAAGGAGAACTACCGCAAGACTTTAAGAAAATAGCCTGTTTTCTAGCCATCATAGAACGGGGTGCTCAGCCTCACCGCTATGAACCTAGCACCAAAATCCTGCCCCCTGGCGCTGGGTTAGTCGTCCGTAGAAAAGCCTGGCGAGAGACCGTTCCGCCCCGTCTCTTTTTGAACAACAAGGGTAAGGAAGCAGGACTTGCCAGCGAAGATTTAGAAGCGATCCTCTATATTCAAAAGCAAGGCTGGGAAATTTGGTATAACCCCGAGATGGTCGTTTATCACCAAATTCCCAATAACCGACTACAGAAAGAATACTTATTGAAATTATTTCGATGCATCGGTCTCAGTCGGTTTTACATTCGTATGTTGGGGGTCAAAGACTGGAACAGGCTTCTAGTCGCCCCCGCCTATATCGCCAATGATCTCCGAAAACTGGTGATTCATGTCCTCAAAAATCACCATAAAAGTCAATCCGATTTACTGACGGCTTGTGAGCGGGAGCATCTGATAAGCACCGTTATCAGCCCATTTTTTCTGCTTAAGAAGGGTTATAGGGATGCTCAGCAAGACCGATTTGAACGGGTCTATTTACCTCAAAAAGATCTTTGGATCCAACGACTAACACAGGCATTTGAGCAAAACCAATTCCAGTTTCAGCTTTTTCATCAACAGACAGTGGCGGTGAATGAAACTGTCTCAAGCCTGAACTTCTGCGAAATATTGCTCCGCCTAATCGATAAAGAACCAGGGGAAGGAGATTCCGGCTTAATCTCTCCCTATTCCTTCCTGCCAGTTGCAGAACATTGTGGTTTGATCCGAACCATTGACCGATGGGTGCTGCGCAAGTTTTTTGAAATGCATCCCTGGACAGAGCAACTCAGCAGCAACCAAGCGCCCCACTCCACCTTGTACTCCATCAATCTATCCGAAGCCAGCGTCTGTGATAGTCGCCTAGCCGATTTTATTTCTGAGCAATTAACCCGTTATAACTTTCCTGCCCAAAGGCTCTGTTTTGAAATTTCCGAAGGCATTGTGCTAAATCATCTAGCGCAGTTAACGCAGCTTGCCCACGCCCTCAAAGAACTGGGATGTCAATTAGCCATCGATGACGTTGGGGCGCACCGATTTCCCCAACCTTTACAGAAGCAACTACCCATTAATTTTTTCAAACTGAATGGCAACCTGGTGCAAGGGACAGCCAATAGTCAGTCTAAATTGAAAAAGACCCAAGCCATTATTCAACTTGGCCATCAGATGGGCATTCAGTCAATTGCGAAAGGGGTTGAAACCGACAGAATTTTGGCGAAAGTGAAAGGATCAGGCGTCGATTACGCCCAGGGATATCGAATTGCTAAACCTCAGCCTCTACTGGAAGACCCTCAATCAAGCCCTTCCCCTTTGCGATCCATAAACTTGAAGAGTCAATAAAGCATCTTGCTCAAACTGAATGGAGTGAACAAACATTGATAGGCGTAAAGTTAAATCGCTAAACCGTCCGACCCTTCCTTGACCTTGATGGCTGCGGCAGTTGCGGTTAACATCCCAAACCAATTTTCAACCCCTTACCTCGACCGGAGCAGATCGATAATGGATTTTACAGTCGTCATTCCCACGTATAATGGCGCCGAGCGCATTCCTCAAGTGCTCGATCGGTTGCGATCTCAGATCGACGTCGGTACATTGAACTGGGAAATCTTGATTGTCGACAATAACAGCACCGATCACACCGCTGAGCTTGTACAGAACATCCAGTCAGATTGGGGGAATCATCGCACACCGCAGCTAAGATATGCTTTCGAGCCTGTCCAAGGAGCCGCCTTCGCCCGACAGCGGGGCATGCAATCCGTTCAAAGCGAATGGGTAGGGTTCCTGGATGATGACATCATTCCGGCCGACAATTGGGTTGCCGCCGCCTATGAATTTTGTCAAACCCATCCCGAAGCCGGAGCCTTTGGCGGTCAGATTCACGGCAATTTCGAAGTGCCGCCGCCCGATAATTTCCAACGCATTCAATCCTTTCTGGCCATTCGCGAACGGGGCGCCACCGCCCATCTATATCGTCCTGAACACCTGATTTTGCCGCCATCAGCGGCTTGGGTAGTCAAGCGTCAAGTCTGGCTTACCGCAGTCCCCCCTAACCCTCAATTAAGGGGACGCACCCAAGGATCAATGGTGCAAGGAGATGATTACGAACCGCTCATTTTTATGCATAAGGCTGGCCATCCCATCTGGTATAACCCTGAGATGCATGTGCATCACCAAATTCCCAAACGTCGATTAGAACGCGACTATTTAATTTCCCTCAGCCGGGGCTGCGGACTTTGCGTTTGCTCCCTACAAATGCTTAGAGTCGAACCTTGGCAGGCTCCTTTGACGTTACTTCGGCTCACCCTTGGCAGTCTTAAGCGCTTGGTTATGCATCGGCTTAAGTACGGTGACATTTCTCAGATCGATTTAGTCACCGAATGCGAGAGAGCCTTTTATGTCAGTAGTCTGATCAGTCCACTCTATTTCCTGGAAAACCTGTTTAAGCCAGCCTTTTTCTCTAAGTCTTCTTGAATTGACTGAGAGTCTATTAATGAGAAAAGTAAGTGGGCATACTTCCAAATATCTGCATGAGAACAACTTAACAAATTTCGATGAGTATCAACTCACTGCTGAAAAAGAGAGATAAAAACGCATGAGTCATCCCCTAATCGCTATTGGATTGGATGCCGCCGATCCTCAATTATTAGAAGATTGGATGGCGGCAGGCCATCTTCCCACCCTCAAGCGGCTACGTCGCCAAGGGGCGTACGGACGTCTTCTGAATCATGAATCTTACCGGGCTGAAACCCCCTGGACCACCTTTCTGACAGGAACCTTACCCACCAAAACAGGCTATTGGGGGCCAGTAAAATATGACGCTGCGGCGTATAAGGCAATCGAACAAGGGGCGTATAAGTTTCAAGAATATCCTCCTTTTTACGCCCTCGGGGATGACTATAAAGTAGCCATCTTTGATATGCCTCAGACCCAATTATCTGAGCAGGCGAACGGCCCACAAGTATTGGCTTGGGGAGCCCACTCCCCCCAAGTCGGGAGTCAATCTCTGCCAAAAGATTTGCTTGATCAAGTGCAGCAGAAGTACGGCAACCATCCTGGGCTCAATCGGGATTATGCAGACTGTCGGGATCTTAACGCCCTCACCCGACTCCAACAATGGATGGAGATTGGCATTGAAAGGAGAGCGAATGTTTGCCATGACTGGCTCGCTCAATCAACATGGGATTTGCTGCTGACAATTTTCGGAGAAACCCATACAGCCGGACACTACCACTGGCACATGAGCCAAGACCATCCCATTTACAAAGCCGGAAAGGTCGATGCGCCAGATACGTTGCTCGCCCTCTTTAAAGCAATTGATACGGCGATTGCTAAAATCTTGACCCAAGCGCCAGAGCAGAGCAACGTTTTGATTTTTTCCGCTCACGGTATGGGGGCAAACGTCATGGATATTCCAAGTATGCTCTTTTTGCCCGAACTCCTGTTCCGCTGGAACTATCCCGGTCAGTATGGTCTAGCGTACAGTCCAGACAATCAACCGTTAGGAGCGCCTAAGCTGAACTTTAAGAAGCGCGGCTGGATTGGTGAAGTTTGGGATCTTAAGTATGAAAAAAATCCGCTGAGAACCTGGCTCCGCCAGTATTTGCCCACCGATTTCCATAACCAACTCGAAAAACGTTTGGGGCCTTCAAGATCAGCCAAACTAGACTCTCCCTATGACCAAAAACAAAAAGGAGATTCCCTCTTCTGGCAACCTGCAAATTGGTATCGACCCTACTGGCCAGAAATGAAGGCTTTCGCACTGCCCAGTTATTCAGAAGGATATGTGCGCATTAACCTCAAGGGTCGCGAGACCCATGGCGTCGTTGATCCTAAGGACTATGACGCCGTCTGCGATGAGCTTTCCACCCTGATTTCTGATATGACAGACGCCAGAACTGGCAAATCAATGGTGGAGCGTATTATTCGCACGCGTACAGCCGAAACCCTCAACGCTCATAATCTACCCGATGCCGATCTGGTTGTGCTGTGGCAAGAAGAAACCGCCGCCGATACGGCTGATAGCTCCCAGGTCGGACGGATTGGCCCCGTCCCTTTTTCTCGGACAGGCAGTCATCGGGCCGAAGGATTCGTATTGGGCTGCGGCCCCGACTTTGAAGCAGGCAGCCATTTCCCAAACGATATCAAAGCGGTTGATTTAGCGCCCACCATTTTACAACTCATGGAGGCCCCAATTCCCGATTACTTTGACGGCCATCCCATTCTGAATCGAATGGCGATGACATAGAAAATCGAGGCCGTTTTAACAGCGCTGTTAGGACATCTGAAATAGTCTTATAATTAAAGCCCTCACCCCCACCCCCTCTCCTAAGCTTGGGAGAAGGGGCGGGGGTGAAGTTTATCCCCCTTCATTTCAAAATTTGCATCATTTGGCATTGTGATGATAGACCGCTAACAGCTGTTGTGAACAAACCTGATAGAAATAAAGTCCGATATTGAGAATTCCCAATAGCTTGGCTCCATCTTCCATCAGAATAGGCGTGCCCCTGCCCGGGAGATGGACGACATCCGCCAGGGCTGAAACCACTAGCAGGGAAACCGCAGCCAGAATAAGCAAGTAAGGCGTTTTCAAGATCTGCCGCCAGAAAAGACCTATGTAGACAACCACGGCCATGCCATACAGTCCATACATGACTAGCTTGGGCACGCCGACCAAAAGGGCCAAAATCAGAGTGATGCGGAAGGTGTCGTCCAACAGGAACAAACTGAGCAGAACAGCCGAAAATAGAAAAAAATGAATCGTGTGGCGCGATTGGCCAAGCTTCCTGGCTAAACTATAGCTGAACCAACAAGTTAGCGCAGCGCCGCACCAAAGAATGTCTGAAATATTTGCTAGGAGCCCCACATAGGGTTCAGTCGGCAAAAAGCTTTCTTCAAATAGTTTGCTAAGAAACTCAACCCGGCTGTGATGTTTTGTCGTATCAAATACGCCTGCAAATTTGATATAAGTTGCGATCGCCAGCAAAAAGCCCATCACGGTTAGGTTAGGCCATAGCATCCATTGTCTGGGCATAAACCTATTGGATAGCCGCTCAAGCAAAGAATTCTTCATCGGTCTCGTCAGCTACCTCTTTCAGTCTTCCCACAGCTATCTAGCCTAACTTCGTTTTATATCTGCAATATGCTGTGAGAATCTACTTAACTTATCAAAATGAGCAAAATGTGTTTTGTATACACTTGCTCAGGAAATTTACATTTTTTTCACAATAATCTGCCAAACAATGAGAATTTCTCAAAATGGAGCTAAAACTCAGAAACGTTTGTATACACTCTTAATACGATTCAAGAATTAATAAGTTCTAACTTCAATGGTCTCATTACCTTCCTTCATTTTGGAGTAGTATTCCTAATACACAACATAACAAACACCCTATTCAATTTGTATTCCAATTAACACTTGCCTGCAACTTTTTCCAGATATATTTAAAACAGTTATTTTTCGCAGTCAGCTCAAATTAAACATTTGGATAACAATATGGAATGAAACAGGAATAGACAAAATATATTCTCTAACGTTTCTGACACAAGATCGTTACGTAGTTATACGAAATTAATTACACGCCAAAATGCCTGAATTTTCAATCTACGCTAACGTAATGTGAGAGTCATCTTCACAACCGCTGAAATCCTCAAAGCACACTAAAACTGTGCTTTATTTTTTATTCTCACAGAGATTAATCATCTTAATAATTTGACTGGAAAATAGTTTTAAACCTATACCAGTTTGATTTGAAGATGAGTGAGATAAATTCTTTACCTAGTATGGGTTTCGGCGGATCTATTCTGCTCATCTTTATATCGTATTGGTATTATCTGTTTGCTGTTCTTAAGTCCTATGAATGATCGATCTTCCTCTATCAATACTCCATTCGTTTCGGTTATTATCCCTTGCTACAAACAAGCCCATTTTCTTGAAAAAGCTGTTAAAAGTGTGCTGGAGCAAACCCATAGCAATCTAGAATGTTTGATTGTGGATGATGGGTCGCCAGATAATACTCGACAAGTTAGTGAAGACTTGATGAGTAGAGATAATCGGGTGAAATATCTCTATAAAGAAAATGGGGGATCGGCTTCTGCTTGTAATTTTGGCGTCAAGCATGCTGTAGGGGAGTGGATTCAACTTCTAGATTCAGATGATTGGCTTCACAAAGACAAAATCAGGTTCCAACTCAGCTATGCCAACAAAAAAGAATCTGATAATGTTGTACTCTATTCAGAAATGGAAGCTGTTTTCGAAGATGATGAACAGTATATTCTTAAGTTTTTGGGTCCCATGAAGCGCGACCAACTGATTGATCGTGTATTAATCCCTTGGTGTATTCAATCAGCTTGTCTTCTTATTAATAAATCTATTTTCAAGGAGACAACTTATGACGAAATTAGATTTAGGAAGGCGATGCAAGATGTTAAATTTATGCTTGATCTATTAATGAATAATATAACTTTTATATACACCCCAATTGTTGGGGCCTTTTATCGAAGACACTCTTCTAATGTTACGGGTTCTGATTTTTCGTCTCCCTTGATAAAGGATACTGCCATTAAGCTTTTATCAACCGCCCAAAAGGATTATTTTGATTTAAGGGAAATATCTAAACCTAGGGTAGCCGATCATCTAATGGAGGCTATAGAGGATAAAAACAAGGACAGATTTGAAAAATTAATAAAACTAGTAAAATTGCCTATAACTCTTTATGGAATTAAATTTCAAAATGAATTTCAGATTAGGTTGTGCTATAGCGTTAGGCTGATACTTCCACTTGTCAGAACAATTCTTGCACCCTACCGTAAAAGCAGGTGGATAAAGCGAAAACCATTTTTGGCGGAAGTTCTCTTAGCAAAGACATCTGAAAGCTACACGGTGGAAGAAATTCAATCGGTTTTGAATTGGTTAACTAGTTGCTCTGGAGATTGCCCAGTCCAAGGTTTTAGTGAAGTCACCAGATACTAACCAATTATGATTATCTTTCCAGGTACTCAGAAGAGTAATAAGGAATTTTTCATGAAATGAAAATAATATCTAGCATCCGAAGGGTAAAAAAGCGCTCCAAAGAATAAAAAGAGGGATTTTCAAAACAAATATTTACTCTTGGAGAAACTAATGTCAGAAATAACATCTGCGCTCAAAGTTCACAGCTTAGTTTGTCACAAGCATGTCGACATGGCGCTTGCTTGTTTAGGGTCTTTGTTAAGATACTCTGCAGAACCATTGCACATTTATCTACACGATGATGGTTCGCTTAGGATAGAAGACAAAGATAGACTAAGCGAAGGATTAAATAATGCCAAAATTATCCTTCGCTCTGAAGCAGATGAATTAATTAACCAGCGCCTAAGAAATTATCCCAATGCCGCTAAATATCGTTACGAGCATGCTTTAGCCTTGAAACTTTTAGATATTCCCCTCCTTGAGGAAAGAGATATTGCTTACTGCGATAGTGATATTTTATTCTTTAAGCCTTTTAGTAGATTGTTTCAGCTACCCAATTCGGAAACCTCATCAATTTTCATGATGGACAAATGGGAAAGCTACTCGATACGTCCTTGGCATCTTTTGGGTTCAAACAGACTGAAGCTTCCAAGTAAAGT
>JASJDH010000240.1 GCA_030065175.1 Leptolyngbyaceae cyanobacterium MO_188.B28
CCCCCCCCCCCGCCCCCCCCCCCCCCGGGCCCCCCGGGGAGGAATTTCTTGTTTCCTGTCTCTGGCCTACCGTGTACATACAAGTTATTTTTGAGTCTCGAAGTGGTTGGGGACCCACTCTCCGAGAAGCCGCTAAGGCGTCTACGTCCTAAATCCTTCTCCCCAGGGAGAAGAACTTTGAGTTTAGCTTCCCTTCTCCCTGGGGAGGAGGGCTTGCAGGATTAGCGCCACTTAATCAAGATTTGTGTACACGTTAGCCCTTTGCAAGGGGGAGTCAGAAGGGTTAAACCCCGCTTCAGGCGTCACAAATAACTTGTGTGTACAAGGCGTTTTTAAGGAGGGGATAAGAGGGAACAAAACCTTGCAGATCCACGTTATGAGACTTGTGTGTACACCATAGGTTTTCTAATGAGGATGAGTAGGCGTTGCAGTGAACAGCAACTTTGAGTCAACACTCAGTTTCTCCATCTCCCCTGCTCCCCCTGCTTCCCCTTTTCCGAGAAACTGTCGCGTAAACCACTCGATCGCCGCTTCAGTCGCGCCGCCTGGATTGTAAAACAGGTCCTGGGCGATGCCCTGACGAATTTCTGAGAACTCCTCACTGTTGGCCAGACTGGTTGCAATTATCTCCTCTATTTGGTCGGGCCGCTCAACCAGTAGTCCCCCGCGTCGCCCCAATGTCTCATCAACAAAGGCTCCCTGGTCTTTCGCCCGCTGAATTAACTCAGGTACATCTAGGAAAACGAGGGGACGATTCAACAGGGCGTATTCATTGGCCATGGATGAAGCGTCTGTGATCAACAGATCTGAGAGGCGGAGTAGGGGAACAATATCCAGCGCACGGACAACCCGAGTATGGTCGTTCTCATAAGGCTCCAGTTCAACAAACCAGTCGGTGTCCTTATCTTTTGGATGGTCGTGGGGTTTAATCAGCAGGTCGTACTGATCGGTTGTCGCCAGTCGCTGAATTATCTCTTTGCCCATAATTTCTAGAGAATTATCGGCCTGTCCCGTAGGCGCATAGAGAAGGATTGGACGCTTACCGTCGAATCCATATTTTGACAACATGGCCTTCCGATCAAAGTCTCTCATGAGCAGGGGGTCAGTCTTGGGGAAGCCAATCGGGACGCCTCTGGGATCATCGGCGGTCAACAGCCCCGTTTCGACGAACTTCCGCTGCATGTAAGGACCGATCAGGAAGAAGAAGTCATACACCAGGTTTTCGACCCGCACCCCCCGGTTGCGAAAGGAAACGCCGTGGAAAATCTGAATTTTTACGCCGACGTTTTCCGGCGGTAAGATAATCCGCTTGTTGGCTGAAAACAACACATCAAAGCGACGATTTTGAATCTCGTCCACCGAGAGAATCTGCTCTGGGGGGATAGGGAACGGGGCATACATGCCAGCGCCATCATAGTGGTATCCCGTCGCTGCCTGGGTGCGTAACCCGCCGGAGACATACACCTTCACCCCCGCCAGTCTGACCAACTGTTCGTAGAGGGGGCGAAAGCAGAGAAAATGAACCGGCGCATACCCGGTAAAAAGAACGGTGATGGGTTGAATAGTAAGCATGTTTAGACTTCAAATGAAACGGTATTTAACCTGGGTAGGGGAAGGTAACGACTCTGCCCCTTGAGGATCTGTTCGGTCTCGGTGATTACGAAGGAGAGGTGGGTTTGCCATCTTTCCGGCAGCATTCGTAGGGATGAAATTTTGCCGCGCAATAGCAGTTGCGTGGCCACATGCCAGTCCAGACGTTGGCGCTGAATGGACTGCAGCGTCTCCGCTTCATAGCTGTGGATCAGGGCTTCCGCACAGGCGCTAACTGAACTCAGAGCAATCTCCTCGCAGCCCGCCAAGTAAATCAGATGGGCCAGGAGACGGCCCACGTCATAGAATGGATCCCCCAGAGATAAGGCATCCCAGTCCACGATGCCGATACCTTGAGGACTATAGAGAATCTGATCGCCGAAGAGATTCCCATGAATAGGACGGTCAGTGGGGAAGGGGAGGCGCCGCGATAATCTGTCGAGGGTTGCGATCGCATCGTCAAGCCGCCGACTCAAACCCGGCAGCGCCAGCGAGACGCCACGCGTGCGCCGACGGAGCAAAACCAGCTCCTTAGCTGGAGTCCAGATGGTTTCTGGACACAGATCACAGCCATGCAGTCGAGCCAAACTGCGGCCAACCCGGGCAAACGGTTCGGGCTGAAAACGATGCATCACGGTCGTAAACTGCTGGCCAGGGACCTCGCTCATCAACAGAGTATGGCGCTCGGGATGGTAGGCGATTAACTGGGGAACCGTGAAGCCTAGATCACTCCGTTTCGCCGCTGCGTTAATCTGTTTGAAATTACGGACAACGGCTGGGGCCTCTTTTTCTCGCAGCAGCTTGGCGAAGTATCGTTGGTGAGTATAGGGATTCTCCCAGGTGAGCAGCGCTCGTTTCAAGGGCACATACCGAAAGAGTTTCGGGGTAGGCAAATTGTCCCGATCAGACAGCCGTTCAGCCCCAGGGACCAAGTGTTGACAAAACTTTTTGGGATTTAACAGCTCAGCCAGTTCCGCTAAGTTTGGCGCATTGGGCAATGTCCAAACCACGGTTCGCCACTGGGAAATCAGAAACACGGGCGGTCCCGAACAAGGCAAGAGGTTTTGTCTGCATGCTCTCTCCATCTCCCGGTCAGTGTCAGCGGCTTGGGCAAAAACGTGAAAGAATAAACCAAACGTCACCGTGGCTCTGGTTTCATCCTTTAGCGTGACGGTCGCCTCAGCTAGGACCCGCGCCCCTTCAAAGGGTTTGTAATGGGTTAGACCCGGTTTAATCTGAAGGGCTTGAGGCGGCTTGTCTGACCAACACTCCCAAACCTCGGCGAGCACCGCTTCCACCGCATGCGGGGTGCGAATATGTTGAATAGCCTGAAAAACAGGATCCTGAAGGTAATTCATTACGCCGCCTCCCCATAAGCAATGACAGGTGACGCTGTTAAGGGCTCTGGCAAGGGGCAGTTGAGCTGGAGGGCGGAAACCGCTGAATAGAGTCTTGGCCACACTTGTTCACAAGCCTGAAGCCAGTCTTGGGGAAAATCAATTTCGACCCAAGGGAGACTGGCAATGTCAACCCCCGTGATGGGGCGAGTACCCGCCAGACGCTCAACCGCTGCTGGAGCCCATTGATTCTCTCCCCCCTGAGATAACGCAGCCTTCACATCCCAGAAGAATTGAGCGGTATCTTGGGCGGTAAATTTTAATAGACCAATGCTCTCGCCTTGAGAGTGATCTATAGGAAGTGTTTTACTAATCTGTTGCAATCTCCCATCCACTAGCCCCACCTTCATGTGTTCGGCCTCGGTTCCTGAGCTGGAATCGTAGGCCAGGGCGCTACCTGGAGCTGTGAGAAGACGCTGATAGACCAACGGATGCGCCAGCACATCGCTATTCATTAGTAGAAATGAACCGCGCACCCAGTCTCGGGTGAGTGACAATGAATAGAGGCTGTTGGTTTGAGCATACCGATGGTTTAAAATGCTGTGGCAGTGGGGAGCAATGGCTCGATGGACTTGGTCCGCACGATATCCTAGCACCACGCAAACATCAGTAATACCAAAGCTGCGTAACACCCTCAGTTGATACTCAATTAAAGTCACCCCATCTACTTGGATGAGACACTTGGGCTTGCCGTTGAGCACTGGGGCTAGCCGTGACCCACAACCCGCCGCCAATATTACTGCTTGCACCCTCTTCCTCCTTTTTAATTTAATTATTTTTAGATATCTCCCCCAATGCTTGAGTGTTCAGGCCATCCAGAGGAGTTGCGGGAGAATAACTTTTTGGCTAAGCGATCTCACCTGAGTCATTTTGGGAATGTCATAAAAATACCCTAAAGAAATAAGTTGTGCTTCTCTGAATAGAGCGAAAAGACCAGCCGTTTAGTCTGAAGTTAATCGAGTCAATAAAGTGTAATTAACCTGAAGTTAATCTGAATTTAATCTGTCTGCATGAACCTTTGGTGAGTCAACCATGAAAAGTCTTTCATGATTGACGACCGTGATTGATTGCTGTCTAAATAATGTGAAATAGTTTGGCGGCAAGGATTATCGATGACTTGCCGCATGAATTTTTTTTCACCTTAATCTCATGTTCTGTTCATGATCTCAAGGTAATAAGCCCAGTATTCTTGATGTAGGGATTCAACCGGGAGTTGTTGATAAGATCTGGGCAAGACATATGGTTTAGTCGCACAAAACAAGTATAGGCAGAAAACTAATGCCTCTTCTCGGTTCATCGTACGCCAGAAGAACAACTCCCAGAAAAGTTGTTTTATTGCGTGAGATTGCAGGACATTCTGCAGGGGTTGGGTCTTTCGCCCAGAACGGTTCAAACATCTGGCTAGCGTTCAAATTTACTGCAATCACATTTTAAGGAGAACGCCATGAGATTTCTTGGCCGACTTGCTATCGCTATCGTTCTTTGTCCTGTAATTGTTCTGCTTTGGAAAGGACTGTTACCTGCCAATTGGGGACTACACCCAAGCAATTCGCATTCAGCCTGATTATGCGGCGGCTTACTACAATCGAGGCGTGAATCGGAGCCAAGTTGGCGATCAACAAGCGGGTCTGACCGATATTGAGCAGGCTTCCAGATTGGCGCAAAAACAAAATAATATAGCGCTGTACCAACAAATACAGCGGGAAATTATTAGATTGCAGCCATAGGTATTTCTTGAATCGCTTAAGATGGCTGCCAAAATGAGTGACTTTAAACTGAGTTAATCTGTGTTGTGTTTAGGATGCAGGATTAAATAAGATCTTTGAGTGAGTAATGGAATCCTCGATTCCCAGAAAAAATGAGCACATTTTCCTCTCGCAGCTATCTGTAAAACCCGGATAGGTCTTTCCCATTAGAGGTGCTCTGATGAAACACATCCTGATTGCTGAAGACGAGCCCCGTATTGCTGATTTTTTAGTCAGAAATTTAAGTGAACATGACTTCTCGACTGTGATCGCTAAGAATGCTCGCGAAGCCATTTACCTAACTCAAAATCACTCCTTTGATTTGTTGATTCTTGATCTCGGTTTGCCCGATCAAGATGGACTGGATATATTGGATAGGCTGCGAAAGCAAGGAGAGCAACTGCCCAATAGACTTTATCGGAAATAGTGAGGAAAACGCATGAAGTCGGTTCTCCCCCTTAGGTTTTGGAATTAAGCTGCTTCTAGTTGCTCACTGCCTCTTTTTTGACGGTGAGTTAGCCGGAAATTATGGAGACCACAGGCCGTTTCCATCACATCATCGATGTAATGGTCCACCCAATTTCGAAATTTCTGCACCACAATCTGACATCGCTTGACGCCTCCAATTTGGTGTTCCACTTCAACTCGCACCTTGGAAATCTCTCGATTCTTCTCCTTCTCTTCTACTGTCAATTCCCCGTTTCGAGGCTTTTTCTTCGGTTGTTTGATGTTCACCCCGGCTGGGGAAAATCCTTGGAACCCCGTATCCTGCCAAACTGTACTGCCTTCAGGAAACTCATAACTCTCTTCATCGGCAATCTTTTTATCGTGTTTCTTCCCTTCATAGGTGTCACTTAAAAACACCACTTTACCTTTACGTTCGCTGATGACATTGTTTTTGACCGTGTGCGCCTTCTTCTTGCCACTGTAGTAAGTCTTGCGATCGGCCTTATCTTTCGGTCGATTGATAGGGCGTTCTGTGCCATCAATCATGAACTCTAAACTCGGACAAGCCGCCAAGACCTGTTTGAGATTCGCAGGTTCTCGTTCTGGTAATTGTTTCTCATAGCCTAAGGCTTGATTTAGCAACCGGGTGAGTCGATGCACCCATTCATTGGCTTGGGATTGACCCATGCCAAACAAGAATCCCTGTACCTCCTGGGTTGGATAAAGTCGGAAATACACCAGAATAAACAGCAGTTTATCCGCCAGTTTCTGAAGTTGAGGTTTGCGACCAGCCCCATAGGACCGATTTCGGTCTTCTCGTTGAAACGTTTCCGCTACAAACCTTCCCCAGGCAGTTCCAAAGCTGCCTAATAAAGTCTCAAACTCCTGTGGCTTCAAACTGGTCAGGCTTTGTAGGATCCGAGGTTTGTTCTGAAGTTCTTCATAATTCAGTTGCATAACGGCTATCCTCTGCCTGACATCCTACTGTCTAGATATTTTACTGGCCTAATTTCCGATAAGGTTTATTATTATTCTCACCGCCCGATATGATATGAAGGATCGAGCAGTGAGTCTAGAGGATGGGGCCAATGACTACCTGATCAAACCCTTTAACTTTGACGAGTTGTTGGCTCGGGTACATCTACAGTTAAGTCACTCCCAAGAGGGCCTTCATCCACAGGAGGTCTCTGGCAAGTTCGGCAATATGGTGCTTGACGTCAAATCATTCCCCCTGCCCCCGCTAACCCTACTGTTCAAATCATCCATCCAACTAAATCACCTGCTCAGCGGCTGTCACCTTACTCGACTCCGACAATTTCACCTCATCTTTCGCCTGGGAATGGACAACCAGCACAGAACAGGGGGCATGGCGGTTCACATAGTTACTAACATTGCCCAAGCGGAGTTCACTGGGCCCGAATAGTCCTCGACTGCCGATGATAATCAGGTCAGCATCCCAAGACCGAGCAGCGTTACAAATTGTTCGTCCCGGACTGCCTAGAATCTGGGTGGACTCGACTTGGACGCCGACAGCTTTTGCCGCCAATGAATGCGATCGCAATAGCTTCAAGCCTTTCATCTCAAGAATTTTCAATCGCTTGTTATGACTATCAAAAGCCAGATCTTTAAGGGATGACCCATAACTCCAAAGGGAAGACGTGAGAGATTCGGGATAGGCATCTTCTTCAACAAACAGAACATGTAACAATTTACAACTCGCGCCAGTTGTCTCTGCTAGAGATAATGCTTTATCAAAGACAGATTTGTTCATTTCAGAACAATCCATTGCAACCAGAATCTTTTGGAACATAGCGCCTCCCATGGGCTGGTCAGGCGTCTATTTGCTCTCAGCAAATAGACGCTTGTTGGCAGATATTTAACAATCGTCGCATAACTGCATGAATTATACACAGAGAGTTAAGTAAAAATACTGAATTCTTAGTGTAATGATGCAAATTCTCCTTGTTGCGCCTGGTTAGATTGAAAATTCGACTGCTCTCGGGGATGAACAATCAATACAGAACAAGGGGCATGATGCATCACATAATTACTGACGCTGCCTAAAAATAATTCATGTAGGCCTTTACGACCATGACTCCCCATTAAAATTAAGTCTGCATTCCAGGTTTTTGCTAGCTTGCTAATAATTGGACCAGGCATCCCCCCCGTTTGGGTGAACTCAGTCTTAATTCCCTCCTTTGTCGCCTGTTTGGTATAGTCTTGAAGTCTTTTAAGTCCTTCTTTTTCAAAAGTATCCCACTGTTTCCGATAGGCGTCCCAAGCAGTATCGTCTATTGGGGGAAAGAAGGAGATGTAAGGATACATGGGAACGCCTGCCCCCCCTAAATCATCAGCCGATAGAACATGTAACAGCATCAAATGCGCATTCATCGCTTGGGCTAAGATGACGGCTCTGTCAAAGACAGCTTGGGCAGTACTTGACCTGTCCATTGCAACCAAGATTTTTTGAAACATAAACACCTCCAACCGTCAATATTAACCAGCAAATCACCCACACCTAATGGCCAACTGATTCTTTTCCCGAAAAGATATTCTCTTCTGAGGCGTGTTGATGTGAAACGGCTGCTGCTTTCTTTTTCTGAGGGGTTGATGTTCTTAAGGCTTCTTGAGGGTGAACAATCAACACTGAGCAGGGCGCATGGTGCATCACATAGTTACTGACGCTGCCTAGTAGTAACTCACTGAACCCCTTCCGACCATGACTGCCCATCACTATCAAGTCAGCTTCCCAAGCCTTGGCCAGGTCACAGATTGTTCGATTAGGGTTGCCGCAGGGTTGAGTACATTCAGCATCCACGCCCGCTGTGACGGCTTGCTTTACCCATCCTTCGAGGAGTGATAAATAATCATGTGCAAACTCATTCCATTCGCGCTCATATCGATCTCTAAGAATTTCATCTAGCTCTGTATAATATCCTTCCCCATAAAGGGTGTTCATTTGAGGACTGTCCTCATCATCACTTGAAAGCACGTGCAGCAACATCAACTTGGCATTAAGCACTTTGGCCAGGGAAACCGCTTTCTCAAAGGCGCACTGACTGAGGTCAGATTTATCCATGGCGACTAGAATTTTCTCAAACATGGTCAACCCCCCTAGCTAGACGGAGCGCTTTACTCCATCAACCCTTTCCATTACGGTTGTAAAAAAATAATTTGAGGAACTTGTGAGGGATCGCGCCTTAGCATCATTTCCTTACTTGGCTCTCTGTGGAGCTACAGGTGTTTTTGTACATTTACTAATCCCTTGAGTAGCCTGAATCACCGCCAATCAACTACTCAATGGCAATATAGTAAATATGTGTTACAGTAATTAGTCTAAGCCTTTGAATCTGAACTATGTCCGGCAAGACAGTCAAGAAAAAATCGACGACCTCCTCCACTGCAGATTGTGAAATCGTCCAACTTTCTCCAACTGCATTGGGATTAATGGCGGATTTTTTTAAGGTATTGTCCGAAGTGAGTCGGTTGCAGATTGTCTGTTCCCTAAAATCGGGTTCTAAAAATGTGACAGAAATTATTAAAACAACGGGATTAGGCCAAGCTAATGTGTCAAAACACCTGAAGATGCTATCTCAGGCTGGCGTCGTTAGTCGCCGACAAGAAGGGGTGAGTGTCTATTATCAAATCGTAAATCCCTTCATCTTCGAGTTATGTGAGCTGGTTTGCGACGCCCTGTCTATCCAAATTGAGCAGCAGAATAAACAATTAGAAGAATTAGGCGCTATTCGACACCCCCGTTAGAGCATTGAATGCATATAGACGTGTAAGATAACCCATCTTATGACTTGGATTATTGGGCACCTCTTGGCGGTGTGCATTGGGATAAGCCTTGGACTGATTGGCGGCGGCGGCTCTATTTTGGCAGTGCCAATTTTAATTTATGTCATCGGCCTAAGCCCAAAGACGGCGATCTCAATGAGTCTGGTAGTCGTTGGCGTGGTGAGTCTATTGGGGACAATTCCCCACTGGCTACAGCAGAACGTTAACCTCAAAATCGCCATTATTTTCACTCCAGCAGCCATGATTGGCGCCTATTTGGGAGCTCGCCTCTCTTCACTTCCCTTCATTACAGAAACTTTTCAGCTCATTTGTTTTGGCGCAGTCATGCTTGTCGCAAGTCTGTTAATGATTCGCAATAGCAGCCGAAACCAGGATGAACAAAAACAAATTGCAACTTCGCAAGATCAAAACCAACCACCCCAGCGTCATTGGTTTGCAATTCCCTTGGAAGGCCTGAGTGTAGGGGGATTGACTGGCTTCGTAGGGGTTGGCGGAGGGTTCGCCATCATTCCGGCTTTGGTTCTGCTGGGCGGGATTCCCATGAAGGAAGCGGTTGGCACCTCTTTATTAATTATTGCCTTTAAATCTGTAACAGGATTTCTTGGTTACTTGAATCAGGTTGAAATTGATTGGGGCTTAATGATTTCTTTTACCTTAGCTGCGGGGGGCGGAGCCTTTGTCGGGGCCTACTTAACTCGATGGATTGAGGCTAAAAAACTGCAAAAAGGTTTTGGCTATTTTGTGCTTGTAGTAGCGGTTTTTGTTCTGATTCGACGATAACCCAAGATAAATAATCACACATTACCGGATTCAGGGGGCTTTACCGGTTTCAAAATCAGTGACCCGCAAAATCTTCTAGATTACGAAGTTTGCAATTTATCCCCAAGGAGAAACTTCTATCGCTTCGATATCAATAATTTTGGTGGGTGGATACTCAACCTCAACAGCCTGCTGATTAGCTTCAGGCTGATAAGTGGGGTTGGAGAAAGCGGTAGTCCAGAACTGCTGGATCCAATGGGAAATGGCGTCAAAGCTGATTGAGCCCGCTGTCATCGCCTGAAGGCTCGTTCTGAAGAAACTCCGTGTAGCCTCCAGGCCATCTGCAAAAATGAGGTAAACCTTGGAGCGAAATATCATCATCATCATCCCTGTCAATAAGTTGATAGGGAAAGGCGCAAGTCCTATCACTATCAATAGACTGAATAATCCACTTATGTTGGAGGCTGTAGCGTACGCACGTTTACCCTCCATCTTAAAACACCATGCGATAATCGCTAATCCAAATGATTGGACAATCAGATATAGCCAGACCATCGTTTAACTCCTCAAACTGAGACAAAGGAGAGATCGAAATCTCCCCAAAATAGGGGTTTAATCTAGACCGATAGATCGAAAATGATGCACAGCAAATTTGCTTGAACCTGTGGCTAGTTTGAGAAAATGCAAATTTATTGCGCTTCTCTCCATTGCTTAATCCATAGCGGATCAACTCACTCCTAAGCGAAAGGAATCAAAAAGTAAGCTGATCGGAGTGGACATATCTCAAAAAAACTTTATACAAAGGCTAGCCTCTCAACGACCCATGGAATTAGAGGAAGATCACCCTTACAATTAACCCTGATCTTATTAGCCTCAACTCATAAACACCTGAAAAAAGCATTCAGCTATTCTTGAGAAGCCATTCTTTGTAGTCATAGAGACAGGATAATGCAATACGAGCATTGCGAGGGACGCTTCATCAAAAAGCGATACAAAACTGCATAAACTTAAAAAATGGATTTATTTTTATACTCACACCTGCATAATCTGTCTGGGTATTTGTTTTAAGGGGAGGATTAAGATCGCACTATCAACGCCCTTCACGACCGCCTTCTCGCCATCAGTTACAATAGCCTCTTCCGCCCCGAGGAACATTTGCGCTTATTCTTGCGTTGTGCGGGGCGCCGTTTATTCAGTTTTGCTTGTACGAGCACTCACCATGCGCCAACTGAGCAGGATAACCGGGAGTAGCCCAACGATCACAATCATCAATGCCGGAGCGGACGCCTCTACTAATCGCTCATCAGATGCGTACTGGTAGACTTGAACCGCCAGCGTGTCAAAATTAAAGGGCCGCATTACCAGAGTGGCTGGCAGTTCTTTCATGACATCCACAAACACCAACATAAGGGCGGTTAGTAAGCTGGTGCCCATCAATGGAGTGTGAATTTTCATCAACGTACTGGTGGGACCATAGCCCAAACTGCGAGCAGCGTCGTCTAAGCTCGGCCGAATCTTGTTTAGCCCAGATTCTATCGTGCCTAATGATACGGCTAAAAATCGAACTAGATACGCAAACACCAGGGCGGTAATGGTTCCACTCAGCAGCAGTCTGGGGGCTACCCCAAAGGCGGCTTTCGACCAATTGGCGATCGCGTTGTCGAACTGAGTGACTGGAATTAAGATGCCGACGGCGATTACTGACCCCGGCGCAGCGTACCCCATGGAGGAAATCCGCACTCCCAATCGAATGATCGGGCTATTCTGGAGTCTTTCCCCATAGGCTAAAATCAGCGCCGCTAACATGGCGACTCCAGCGGTAATTGAGGCCAAGATCAGACTATGGGAAGCCAGGTTGAAAAAACTGCTATCCACAGTTTTCTGCCAATTCCGGAGGGTCATATTCAACAACACGCCGCCTGGAATCAACAGCCCTAGACCAACCGGAATCAGGCAGGCGAGACAAGCCAACAGAGATCTCCAACCCTCTAAATGGTAAGCAGCGGATCTCTGATGGCGACCGCCCGACTGATAGTAGCGCGCCTGCCGACGCGACCATTTCTCCAGTAAGACCAGCGCTAATATAAACAGCATTAACATTGCCGCCAGTTGCGCCGCCGCCACGCGCTCCCCCATCCCGAACCAGGTGCGATAGATGCCGGTGGTGAAGGTGGTGACGCCAAAAAATTGCACCGTGCCAAAGTCATTCAGGGTTTCCATCAACGCCAAGGACAATCCAGCGATGATGGACGGGCGCGCTAGCGGCAGGGCAATGATGAAAAAACTGCGCCAGGGGCCGCAGCCGAGGGATCGGCTGGCTTCCAGCGTGCGGGTAGATTGCTCCAAAAAGGCGACCCGCGACAACATATAGACATAGGGATAGAGGGTGAGGCTAAACATGATAATTGCCCCGCCCACAGAACGAACATTAGGAAACCAATAGGCTGTGGCGCTCTCCCAACCAAACAGCGATCGCAACCCCATTTGAACGGGACCATAGTATTCCAAGACATCCGTATAGGTGTAGGCCAGCAGATAAGCAGGCGCCGCCAACGGCAATAGCAATCCCCACTCAAACAGCCGTCTCCCCGGAAACCGACAAAGGCTCACCAGCCAAGCTGTCCCCACCCCAATGACCAAGACGCCTAAACTAACCCCCAGCATTAACCACAGCGAGTTAGCGATATATTGGGGCAGCACGGTTGAGGATAGATGAGACCATACCTCCCCGCTATCGGCAAAGACACTGCCTAGCACCACCAATATTGGCAGCGCCACCAGAAAGGCAATTCCCAGCACAGTCGCCATCCAACCATTAAATCGAACCCCCTTTATCCAAACTTTCAGGTTTTCAGAAAACCATTGAGATGAAAATTTAATAGCGGGCATAGAGTAAATGATGTAGCGGGTGGTTGGATGAACGATTGAATATATGCTGGCTAAGGTCAGCGTATTTTGGCTGGGGGGATGTCATTGGTCATTGGTCATTGGTTTTGGGTTGTAGGGTGAATGACAGGAAATTAAGTAACAAGTGACAAATAACAATTGACAAGTGACAAGTGCAAGTTACTTGCACAAATTTGACGTGCGAAAGTGTTGATTGATGAGATTTGGAATCATCTTAGGGCTGACATGCCGATAACGCGCCTTATCGGGCATGAAAACTAAGTTTGGACCAGATTTACAATGCCCCATACAGCCTGTTAACTTAATTGTGATTTGATCGGTCAACCCTTGCTCGCGGAGTTCGGATTCTAGAAGTTTGCAGATGGCTTTGCCCCCTCGCTTCATGCAGCTTGATTTGCTACAGACTAATACTTTTGACCTGCCCCCTTTTGCTCCCCCTGCTCCCTCAAGGGATTTTTCCTGGACTTGAGTCAGTTTGACCTGGTCGATTGTCGGCAGAATCTCTTTACACTGACCAGGGGAGGCTTTTAGCAGATTGTCCGCCTTTAGAGAAATTTCACCGGTCTTGAGTTTTACCTTCTGCATCCCCGAGATAAAAACCCACTCGCCTGGCGTAAAGTGTCGAATGGCGTCTATGCGGAGATGCTTAGGCAGCTTGATCTGATAC
>JASJDH010000241.1 GCA_030065175.1 Leptolyngbyaceae cyanobacterium MO_188.B28
AAGGAACTGATCACTGAGCCCGGAACATGCTGCATGGACCCAAACAGAGAACCGGCTACCCGCTGAGCCTCAGCAGACTGAGCCATGCCAAAGATTTCTTCGTAAATTTCGTTGTCGGCTCCAACTCTCTTGTTGGGATGGGTCAGAGTCATCAAGGTCTTACCGCGCAGTTCCTGATCCCAGCCAACGGTCATAAAGTGGTCTTCGATCCAGTCAGAGGGGTAAACCGGCGGAACATGAACCGGGGCAGACCGAGCCAGCAACAGCCAGCGACCATCAATGGCGACATAGCCGATCTCAGCCACATAGTCGCGATCGCTCACAGGAACTGGTAAATACCACTCCCGCGCCATCTCATCACACTCGTACTGCTGCAGGCTGTGGGGAGCTTGAAAGTTCAAGTCAATATCGGTGACATCATAGAAACGCAACGCTAGACGGGTGCCTACCTGATGGCGTAGCTCTTCCTTATGCTCATTAGGAATATCCCAATAGGCATAGGACCACTGAGGATCTCGAGGCATGAGAACGATACGGCTTTCTCCATAGCCAGCAGGCAAGTCAGGCAATCCTTCATCAACCGAGGCGAGAGACTCGGGGGGAATCGGTTCTGTTGAAGGGGTAAACTTTGCGGCCTCCACTTCAGTTTGACCATCCACCATGGCGACAGGAGTTGGCGCAGAGGAGGGACGACGAGACTGAGCAGCTTGAATCGCACCAATCAGCTCAGTTTTGCGCATTCTACCGCAGCGGGGAACCTCGGATTCAGCAGCAACCTTACGGAGTTCACGTAAGGTCATTTCATCGAGGGATTGATGCGATTGGGACATAGATACCTCTGACAGAATGGCGTAAGTGCAATGCTCCGCACAATTTGAATACGCCCGGATTCTCTAATGTTTGACTCGGAATGTCAATTTATTTTTAGAGACATCAATTTTTTTGACATGAGTTTGACAGCTAGAAAATCGGTAAGAGGTAATTTTTCAAGCTCAAAGTTGGGAATATCTAAGGACGGTTTCTTGGGATGGATAGGAGTAAGCAACCAGACCAGCGAATAGGTTGACGAGAAAGTTGAAGCACATTCTGCGATCGCTTCGACAGACACTACAGAAATAATCAAGTGGTCTAGGTCAACTCTGTTTTACCTCGATATCCACAGCCTTCAACCGTGATGATTGCTGTTGCGCCCAATTCGCCCTCTATCTGAAATTTAACCGGCAAAAATTGCTCGATTAACCAGATATTCGTGCGAACATGCTCTGTCAGTGAATTGGTCGCCATTTGTGAAGTCCCTTCTGCCAAGGCGAGATACAGTAATAGCTGATCCGCTAAATGACGATCCACCGTAGCGTCGGATCGATCAAATTCGAGGAACTGATCGATGGCTTCATCGGCGACCCGTTCTGCGCGCTTGCCAATTTTACCCATGGCGCTAAAACCCACACGCGTCTGTTCAAATTCACCCACGACCATGACCATCGTTCCCTGTCCGATCGCAGGCAAGGGGAGGATTTTTAGATCTGGCTCAAAGGCCAGTGAGGTGCGTAAGCGACCGACAGCTTGTTGGCATTCTCGCTGGGCGATGTGATTGGGGAGGTTGGAACTCAGAGCATAGACGGTCACGCGACGCAGCGCGCCTCGCTGGGTGAGGGTGCGTGGGCTCAGCCCTGCTTTACTCACCGGAGAAATCTTCCCTGTGATCTCGCCACCCCCCTTGGGATACCATCCCGCCCTTCGGAGGGTCATCTCTGCGGATAAACCCATGGGTCTGACCATTGGCAAGAAAACGCGATCGAGATAGTGGAAAGAGGGACTCCACGGCACATGGGTCCCCCCCTTAAGTGTGAGTCGGCACTCCCTTGACGCCCAACAGAGGGGAGGCAAAAGAGCTTGTAAAACCAGGGTGACCGCGCCAGCAGTGCCAATATCGAAATGAAAATGCCCCGATTTCAGCCGATGGGGTTGGAATGTCAGTGTTAGTGAATTGACCTCCGCCCCCGTCACGGTTGCGTCACTCAGGGCGGCTCCAGCCTGGACGCCTGTAAGGTGCTGGGGGCGCAAACCCGGTTTATCTCGGCCTGCCCGGATGTTCACTATCCGAACTGGTTTTCCAGTCAAGATTGAAAGGGCCAGGGTGGAGCGTAAAATTTGGCCGCCGCCTTCCCCATATGATCCGTGAATGGTCAGGAATTTCATGCTTTCTCTTGTATACGCCAAGAGCAGTTGAGGACGAAAGCAACTCACCTCCCCCTCAGACCGATGCAACCGGCGCCAAAATTGAGGCTGTCAGGACCTATCAGGACTTTTCCGCACCACTATCAGTTTCCACTTGGAAGATCCATACAAACTATATCTAAAGGAGCATTCGTAGCATTTCGCATCCCGAGGCTCTCTGGATCTATATTGGTTAACCCTCGAGTTGTGCTTTGGTCGTAGCAGGCGCCTCTAAGATTTGCCTCTTCCAGGTCAGCGCCATGCAGATCAGCACCACGCAAGTCAGCGCCACGTAAGTTCGCTGCAGACAAGTTGGCTCTCTGTAAATTAGCCCGCTTCAGATTGGCGTTGCTGAGGTTAGCGTTTTCTAAACGGACATCCCCTAGATTGGATCCACTCAGTCCAGCTTCTTGCAAGTCAGCCTCATGCAAGTTAGCTCCTTGCAAGTTAGCTTCTTGTAAGTTAGCTTCTTGCAAATCAGCCCCACGCAAGTTAGCTTCTTGCAAGTTAGCCCCACCAAAATTGATTTCCATCAGGTTAGCCTGACGCAAATCTGCCGCATATAGGTTAGCGCCACGCAAGTTAGCTTCTCGCAAGTCAGACCAGCCAAGATTGGCTCCGGCTAGGTTAGTCTTCTGCAAATCTGCTGCGTATAGGTCAGCCCCACGCAAGTCACTTCCTTGTAAGTTAGCGTGATCAAGCTGCCCCCAGCTTATCCAAGCTCTCCGTAGATTGATATCGGGCAGATGGGCGCTACTCAAAACCACTCTGGTCAAGTCAGCCCCTCTTAGAAGACTTGCTTCTGAATTTTCCTCATTTACGCCGGTTAGCAGTCGTGATGCATACAGAAAGCGCACAAGTTCCCCCTTGAGTTTCCCTGAGTCATTGAAGCCCTCAAGATCCTCTGTTGCAAGGGGTTGATTTTGATCGGAATTAAGGCCGAGTGTCGCAGCCATTTTATCTTTCAAAAGATCGATTTCGCCCTTTCCTTCACCCCTACCATCATCTAATCGTTTTAGCGCAATAATACTTTCTCCTCGAATGGCATTCCGAATGGGCTGCAAACTCGAGTCGTTTGGATCATATCTTGTCAACTTATTCTCTGAGATCAAATCCGTAATTCTCGCGGCATAGTTTGTCAGAACTTCTTGCCTAGCGCTGCTTGCCTTGCTAGCTCTTTCGATAATCCGCTCAGCTTCTGCGTTAGACCGCTGAAGTTCACTGAGTTCAAATCCGAAAAAGGTACCTATCCCAGTGGCGACAACACCCACTAATCCTATTCCTACAGGAATCCATATCTTCTCTACCCAACCAAAGCTTCCAGGAAGGCGCTCAGTGTCATCCAATAAATGAATTGTTTCCTCATCCTTAGGGATAAATTTTTTAGAACCCAATTGTTCTGAGGAATGAGTTGAGTGGGTAGGCTCTTGTTTATTTTTTGTTGAATTTTTAGTAATCATTTTTAGCACCCCTAAATTTGTAATAACCTCAAGTCCCATTTGAGATGACTTGGATCAACTTAAATCAAGCTTTATGCTTTTCTTGACAAAGAAAAATACAAAATTTAGAAGGGATAAAACAATTTTCCCTCTGTCTCTAGATATAGCTTCCTTCTAGAAGTATCAGCAGATTACAAAAACTATTATCTAAAGCAAAAAGATAAAGGATCCTCACTCTAATCAGAAAATCCTGACAAACATTATGCTTTGATATTTATCTATTTAAAATTAGCCAACTTGTTCCCCACAGTGCTCATATGTTATCAACTATATTATCGATCAATTCCGTTTGGGAGATGGGTTATTTTATTTATTCTCAACACTACAGACAGTTTCGAGGAGGGAGTAAAACTACCATAGGTTTGCCCCAAGCGTCGCAACTGCTCCAAGAGTTTCTGGAGTAATCTTGTGGTTCATGATTATCCAGGTTAAAGGGATGAATCACAACTATGTTATTTGCTTGCGCTGGGCTTTGCGCCAACCTCCCTTCTGTTGGCAAGGTGCAATGTTCGATGACAGATAAGTAATCTGTCATCGAAGCAATGTCATCAAGCCAAAATTCTGGACCGACTCTCTAGAAATACCTGAGGATTCGTTTCAGCAATTTGGCGAAAATTCTCCTCGCCAATCCCTTGACGCAGGGCAGAATAGAAGTTTTCTTCTGAAGTGTCGACTTCAACCATGTAATAATCCGTGCCAAAGAGAATCTTGGATCTAAGCGTGTTATCCGCTAGCAGGTTGTTGAGAGTCGGGAAAAATTGGGGGTTACTTAAGGTAAAAGAAATGTCTGCATAGACATTGTTATACTCTCGCATCATTTGCTCGATCAGGAATAACCAATTCAGATTAAATGCCGCTTCTAGCTTTTCCTTGAGTAATTGCGGATTTTCCTGGGTCTTTAACAATGCTTTTATCTCTCCCACAATATTGCCATACTTTTCGATTTCCTCCTTCGACGGCGGATAGTAACTCCAATCTTGATTCCCACCCATATGGGCAAAGCTAATTTTCAAATTTGGGTATTGATTGAGCAAGTAAAGATATTGAACGGGATGACCGAAGAAACTACAAATTTTCTGCCGTATTGTTCCCCAGCGACGATAATCCTTGGTTAGGGTTTCAATCACTGCCTTAAGATCAATGTTTTCCAGCTTGCATTGATTTAACAAGTTCCAAAGCTCCGCTTTACTTCCTCGATAATCGCCAAAAGCAGCAGCGGCATGGGGAATAATCGGAATTTGATGGGTTTCCGCATACTTGAGTAATTCAGTCAATCGCTCGTCATAAGGAAAATATCCGTACTGCGAGTATAGCTTAATCCCAGCAAAACCCCGATTTTCTAGGCAATCAAGGGCTAATGACATAACATCGTTCCGCCTCGGATCGACAAAGACAAATGGCAGTAAGACATCTCCATGAATTTGTTTTAATTCCTCTAATTCCTCCAGCTGTTTCTCAAACGGTTGGGGCACATTGCCAGCGCCTCGATACGCCTGATCGATGCTCAACACAACAAATTTAGTTCCCGCTGGATAGACATTTTGAAGATCTTTGAAAATTGCTTTTTGCGGGCGTGAGCCAATGCGAAGAAATGTTGCAAAGCGATCAAAGATATCATCTGAACTCAAGGGATTCAAACGATTGAGAAATCGAGCAAACCGTCGTAGAAATCTCCGCCGAGCCAAGAATCTAACTAAGCCGCAAGGAAGGAGATTCTCAGGGACTGAATTAGAGGAAAAAGTATGCGTATGACAATTATGAATCAACATATTCTCAACCCTCCATAAAATCATTCAAGAAAATCATTCAAGAAAATCATTCAAGCCTTCCAGCCCCAGGCGATCGCCCATAAAATCATTCAAGCCTTCCAGCCTCAGGCGAGCGCGGCTGAAACGAGACTGTACTACATTTGTGATATTGCTTGCCCCTACCTGCCTCACCGTTGCATAGGCATGGAGAATAAAGGATAAACCACCTTCTTTAGTAAACGAAAAAAACTTGAGGAACTTATGAGGACAGCCCGTTTCGGATGATGAAGAATCATGACTGTGTCACTTTCTTGCAATGGGCGTTACCCCAACTCCATCTCCGTTGGCGAGGGATGCGCAAAGTGCGCGGCCAGGTGTGTAAGCGCATTCAGCGGCGACTTCGCGAACTGACTCTCCCAAATATAAGCGCGTATCAGGTTTATCTGACCAACCATCCCGAAGAATGGGCCGTATTGGATGAATTCTGTCGGATTACCATTTCTCGGTTTTATCGCGATCGCGCCGTCTTCAATTATCTACAACAGGTCATACTGCCAGATCTAGCCCAGCAGTCCAGAGTTCAAAACAATTCGACCCTACGCTGCTGGAGCGCAGGTTGCGCTTCTGGAGAAGAAGCTTACACGTTGCAAATCCTCTGGCAACTGGCCCTATCGCCGCAGTTTCCCGATCTGTCATTCCAGGTCATCGCAACGGACATCAACGCCCACTTACTGGAGCGGGCGCAGGTTGGCTGCTATGAATTCAGCAGTATCAAAGAACTCCCTACAAACTGGATAACTCAAGCCTTTGATCAGAGGGATGAACAGTATTGGGTGAAATCTCAGTTTCGAGCAGGCCTCAACTTTTACCAACAGGACATCCGCAGCCAAATGTCGGAAGGACTCTTTCATCTCATCCTCTGCCGTAATTTTGTCTTTACCTACTTCGACTTTGACCGACAGCGAGAAATGGTGAACCGTTTTGCTCAAAACCTATGGCCTGGAGGTGTACTGCTCATAGGCAAGCATGAAACCCTGCCGTCTGAGTCGCCTCAATTTGAGCCTATCCAAGGTAAGCTGGGGATCTATGGTCGCCACACGCTTACTGTTTAACCTAATCGATTGATTCTAAAAAACAATGTGTTTTTCTGCCGCCGCCAGCTTCACCGCCACAGCCATCCTGGTCCCTGCCGGAATTTACGCTAGCAAAATAGCTAGGAACAAAGATCCCAGGTACTTGCCTCTGGCCATTTTCCCATTAGCCTTTGGAATTCAGCAAGGGTTGGAAGGGTTGGCATGGCTGGGTTTAGAGGGCAACCAAGCCGACCTGGTTTGGCTAGGGGCGCGGGGCTTTTTGCTGTTCTCCCACGGATTCTGGATGGTTTGGCCAGCCTTGACAGCGTACGCTTTAGAGTCTCGACCTTGGGCGAAAAAGTTGCTTCTGGCCATAGCCCTAATCGGCTTTTTATTCGGAGTCTCCCTTTGTGGGCCATTTCTAACCTTTCCTGACTGGCTTTCTGTGGCCGTCACCCAGGGTTCGATTGATTACCAGCTCCAGATTATCTATGACAGGTTTTTTCCGCGCGATATTTCTCGCCTGATTTACATGCTGATCGCCTTGGGTCCGCTATGGCTGTCTAACCTCACCCCGCTTAGACTGATGGGTGGTTTGATCGCCTTGTTAGCGGTCATCACCTATTGGCTTTTCAACTATGCCTTTGTGTCAGTCTGGTGTTTTTGGGCAGCGGTTGTTTCCCTCTACGTGGCTTACATTTTTCATTCAGTTTTCTTCTCAGACCAACCCGCCTGAAGCGTGCTCAGTTTTGAAGATGAAGTTTAGAAGACAGGTCTGCCATCTCCATGAAATATTCCAGTTCACGCCCCTGGCATTCCATCAATCTAGAAACAGTCTTTGAACATCTTCAAGCAACTCCCAATGGACTCACAGAACCAGAAGCAGCCCTGAGGTTTGAGCAAGTCGGCGCGAACCGTCTCCCCCGTCAAGCTCGCCTGAGTCGCTGGCAAATCCTGTTGCGCCAGTTTCGCAGTCCGCTGATTTACATTTTGGGGTTGGCGGCCTGCGTCTCCGTGGCCATTGGCGACACAAAAGACGCCGGGTTTATCCTGGCCGTTTTAGCCATCAATGCGGTCATTGGCGGTTATCAGGAATGGCGAGCAGAGAAAAGCAACCGGGCTCTACAACGACTCTTGAAAATCCGCGCTGCGGTCATGAGAGCGGGGGAAGTTTGCGAAATTGACGCTGAGGAGGTCGTCCCAGGGGACGTGGTTTGGCTAGAGTCCGGGAACCGAGTCCCGGCTGATTTACGCCTGATTCGGACCCATAACCTGGAAGTTGATGAATCCCTGTTGACGGGAGAATCCCTCACCGTTCTCAAACACGCCAGTTGGATGGGGGAGCCGCCCACGCCCTTGGCTGACCGTCTGAACATGGTGTATGCAGGGTCTATTGTGGCGCGGGGAAGAGGCCGAGGCGTGGTCGTGGCGACTGGGACTGCAACGGCGGTGGGGCAGTTGGCGTTAGACATGATGGCGACGATGGGGGGGAAGCCGCCTCTAATAGAGCGTATGGAGCGGTTTAGCCAGGTGATTGCGCTGGCGGTGGTGACGGCGGCGGTCGGCATCGCCCTACTGGGCATTTTTCAGCACGGATATAGCGTGATTGAGATGTTCATGTTTGGCGTTGCTCTGGCGGTGTCAGCCATTCCAGAAGGGTTGCCAGTCGCGTTGACGGTGGCCTTGGCCGTCGCCACCCATCGCATGGCCGGACGCGGAGTAATTGTGCGTCGATTACCGGCGGTTGAAGGCTTGGGCAGTTGCACCTTAATCGCCAGCGATAAAACGGGCACGTTGACCTGCAATGAACTGACGGTGCGCCAGATTTATCTCCCGAATGGCGATGAATTCGAGGTGACGGGGGAGGGATTCGCTCCCATTGGGCAGGTTTTATTCCAGGGACAAATCATCGCGCCGGATCGGTTGCCGTTGGATCGAATGGCGCGGGCGTCTGTGTTGTGCAATGAAGCGGATCTGCATCATAGTGATAGTGGTTGGGTCTGGCGGGGCGATCCCACGGATATTGCGTTGCTGGCAATGGCCCGCAAGTTAGGCTGGAACCGTGAAACCACCCTGAACCTGTATCCACAGGTGAATGAAATTCCCTTCGAGCCAGAACATAAATTTGCGGCCACCTATCATTGCATTGAGGAGCAGGTGCATGTGCTGGTTAAAGGGGCGCCAGAACGGGTGTTGACGATGTGCGCCGCGCAACCGGGGGCTCTTTCCCCCTGGACTATCGCCCAAAGGCTGGCGGAGCAGGGGCATCGGGTGTTGGCGCTGGCGGAAGGCGTCGTTTCCGCCGATCTCGATCCGACGACCGTTCCGCCTGAACCGTCAAATCTGACGCTGTTGGGGTTTGTTGGCATGATCGATCCCCTCAGGCCGGGGGTGAAGGGGGCGATCGCAGCCTGCCATACCGCCGGAATTGCAGTGTGGATGGTGACGGGCGATCATCCGGCGACTGCTCTAGCGATCGCCCGTGATTTAGGACTGGCGACGGAGGTGGGTCAGGTGGTCACGGGCCGGGAGTTGGAAGGGCGATCGCCCCAAGCGATGCAACATCTGATCCAGACAACCTGTGTCTTTGCCCGCATTGCTCCCCACCAAAAACTCCAACTGGTGAATGCGATTAGAGACTCCGGTCACTATGTCGCGGTTACGGGGGATGGCGTGAATGACGCCCCAGCTCTGCGGACTGCTAATATTGGCGTGGCTATGGGCAAGGCCGGAACCGACGTGGCGCGGGAAGCGGCGGAACTGGTCATCAGCGATGATAACTTCGCCACCATTGTGGCGGGGGTGGAAGAGGGGCGGATTGCCTACGACAACATCCGTAAGGTGATTTACTTGCTGGTGTCTACGGGGGCGGCTGAGATTGTCCTGATTGGGCTAGCGGTCGCGACCGGATTGCCCTTGCCGCTGCTGCCGGTGCAACTGCTCTGGCTCAATTTGGTCACGAATGGCATTCAGGATGTGGCGTTAGCCTTTGAGCCGGGAGAGGGGGATGTCCTGAACCGGAGACCGCGATCGCCCCGCGAACCCATCTTCAACCGCCTAATGATCGAGCGCACTCTGCTTGGCGCTGTTGTCATGGGCAGCGTCGGTTTTGCCGCTTTCGATTGGATGTTAAAGGCGGGTTGGAGTGAATTTTCCGCCCGGAACGCGCTTTTGTTGTTGATGGTCTTGTTTGAAATAATCCACCTGGGGAATTGCCGGTCAGAAAGTAAATCGGCGTTTCTGTTATCCCCTTTCCGCAGTCCTATTCTTCTGATTGGAACGGTTGTAGCTTTTCTGATTCATGTGTTGATGATGAACTTACCGCTGGGGCAGACCGTACTCGCCGCTGAGCCAGTGAGTCTTCAAACCTGGGGGACGCTTTTCGTCCTTAGTTTGACGGTGTTGGCGCCGATTGAGATTCACAAGTTTATGCGATCTCAATTGTTTAGGAACCGAAAGAAAAAATCGTGGGTTAAGTTGAGTTGATGAGGAGTAACCATAAGGGTTTTCCTTGCCTATTCCCCGACTCCATGTCCGCCTAACGGCTCTATTCACCGGCGCTGCGAAGTGGCGCCGTGTGCAATAGCGCCGTTAGGGAACGATAAATCTTGACAGGGTTGGATCTGTCGATTGGAGCAATCTAGCCGAATCTGAGTCTGGATCAATCAGTTCGAAATCTTGGAACTCAAATCCTGGCCCCACTGAACAACCGACTAGGACCGTATCTCCGATGGGTTCAGCGGCCTGCCATGCGCCAGCTGGAACCACATTACAGAAGCAACTGTTCTGTGCTGACAACTCGGTGCAGGTGGGCGGTTTATCTGCGCCATCCCAGGTATAGAGGCGGATGCCTTTGCCTTGGTATAGGTTCCAGACTTCATCCGACTTGACTCTGTGGAATCGACTGACCTCTCCTCGGTTAAGTGAGAAGTAGATGTGGGTGAGAGCAGATCTGCTCTGGCCGCTACTTGTAGTGACTATTGCAGCGGACCTGAATACCTCGCGGAATCGGCCGCCCTCGGGATGTTCTATTAAATCAATCGGCTTCATCTGAATAGTCTGAATACAGTTCCCTAGCTTGTAATTCAATATCAGATCTGTTGTATAAGATCCACACTTCCGGATGTTACACAGTACTTTTGTGTGAAAGTATCCTAAGTCACAGAACTTATACCGAAATCTTTCGGATTGCCAAATAAGAATTTCGCATGCGGACAGAGGGATGTATGGGCAGGTGATCGGATGTGTGTGCGGACTAGTCCGTCTAAGGGCTCAGTATGTCTTGGCGCAGGAAGCGGCGGAACTGATCCTCAGTGAGGATAACTTTTGACCCCGGAGAGGGCGATGCCCTGAACCGGAGACTGCGATCGCCCCGCGAACTGATCTTCAACCGTCTGATGATCGAGCGCACCCTGATTGGCGCTGTTGCCATGGGCGGCATCAGTTTTGCCGCTTTCGATTGGATGTTAAAGGCGGGATGGAGTGAATTTTCCGCTCGGAACGCGCTTTTGCTGTTGATGGTCTTGTTTGAAATAATCCACTTGGGGAATTCTCGGTCAGAAAGTAAATCGGCGTTTCTGTTATCTCCCTTCCGCAGTCCTATTCTTCTGATTGGAACGGTAGTGGCTTTTCTGATTCATGTGTTGATGGTGTACTTACCGCTGGGGCAGACCGTACTCGCCGCTGAGCCAGTGAGTCTTCAAACCTGGGGGACGCTTTTCGTCCTTAGTTTGACGGTGTTGGCGCCAATTGAGATGCATAAGTTTATGCGATCGCAAGTGTTTAGGAACCGAAAGAAAAAAGCGTGGGTTAGGTGGAGTTAATGGGGAGCAACTATAAGTTTTTTTTGCCAAACCTCCGACTCCGCTTCCGCCTACTGGTTGCAGTCACCGACGCGAGCAGAGAGCTAAAAAACGAAGTAGGTATGTAATTGCCGAGCGTCGGAGTGCACTGTGGGGTTAGATAACACACAAAGGCCTAAGTTATGCAACCGAGCAATCAATTATCGTCCAGAAGAAATCCAGCTTTTAATTCCTGATTTAACAACATTTAAATAAGGATTATCTATGAAGAATTCCTCTACTGCAGTTTCACCAGCAGCTTTTAGTGCTCCTACTACTCGACGCTTAAACCCAGGTGAAGTCTCATCATTTATATACGCCGCCTTTTCAGATTCAGTTGCGCTCGTGTCAAGCTGGTCAAGTAGCCTCTTAATCTCTTGAGCTGCCTCAGATAGAGTTTGATTTTGCTGGCTGGAACTCTGCAAAAAGTTCGATGCACTTGCATTATCACCAACAGCTCCTTGATTACCTCCAGAGATATTAAAGTTTGACATTTTGTTATCCTCCTGGATATTTTTGTTGTAAATGTTAATGGTGGTATTAGATTTCCAATTTTGATATCTTGACGAGACTTCCTCTCTATTTCTTTCTTCTACGTGTCCTGGTTCAGGAACTGCGTCATCAATTAAATTACGGACATTAATCATCTGGTAAGATGCTTGGCATTGAATCTGCTCTTGTTTATCGTCTAAGAATTTATAGAGTACCTTTAACGCGTAGAAATGAGGAAACTGATGACTTTTACAAAAATCACAATTACATGGAACTAATGTGTTAAATCTTAAACGTTCATAGGAACGATGAATTTTACTGAATTCGTACATTGCAGTGATCAGTAAATTTTTCTTGCGTTTACCTGCAACTCGAATTTGGATCTCTCCCTTGTGATAACGATAGTGCTCGATCACCTCTGCCCTAGCTTGATCCTTATTCAGAATAATTCCACTCTTCCATACAAGGAGTTGTTTCTCAATCCAGGGATGCATCTCGACAATGAAACGAGTAAGAATACCTTTAGGCATAAATTCGTATTCATAACGTAGAAACAGATTGTTAGTTTCATCCCAAGGGTACTCAGGCCTGTTTGGACTAAGTAGCTGGGGTGCAATGTAATTACCTGGGCTACTTGGGATCTCATAGCATAGCTTGAAATTCATCATTAATCGTAGTAGCTCTGCTCGCATCAGATTATACTTCTCTTCATGCCAAATCTTGGCTAAGTCCTTGCGATTAAATCTACCTTGATTTTGAATGATGCTTGAATTATCAAGTACTTTGTATACAGCGTCTGTTCCCCAAGTTGGCTTAAGAATTACTGTCTTGTATAGTAGATCATCATTTTGAAAGTGAAGAAATACACCTAGATCATGTAGATAGCTGCTAAGTTGCAGCTTATCCTCAAGAGATGTAAATCCATTATCTTGGCAGATATCTAGATAATCTTTCACATTAATGTAGTTGTATTTGCTCTTTTCAAGCTCTTCTCTTACCTTAATCCACGTTATGGGAAGTTCAGTCCCGACAAGAGGCAAATCACTGATATAGTGTTGTATCGAACTAAGAATTTTTGGCAGTCCTCGATTTGTAGCAAAATTAGCAGAAATTGTTTCTTTGAAGTTAGTAAATTCACCTCTCAACTGTCTTTCATTGATCTCCTTTTGACGATCTTGTTTCTCATTTTTTATTACAATTAGAGGACTGTTTGCACTGAGAAGTTCTACTATGTTCAGCCAGTAGTAAAAATCAGTGTCTTCCTTGCGAGTATCAGCGACTAAAGCATACAAAGAACGCTTTGTGAGGAAAAATTGATGGGTAGTATGATAGATTTCTTGGCCGCCAAAGTCCCAAACGTTGAGGCGGACATCTTTGGTGTTGACGTTAATTTGCCAATCACGGACGCTGAGGCCATCGGTTTGGGGTTGGTTAGG
>JASJDH010000242.1 GCA_030065175.1 Leptolyngbyaceae cyanobacterium MO_188.B28
CCTCAAGCCTCATCCTCAGACAATTCTCAGCAATTTCCCCCCACCCTAAGCCCTTTATAGGCGCCTACCCAGACTCTTCTCATCTGCAAGGAGTTTCATACTAGTGTGGTGGATTCAAAACCTAGATTAACGGTATGTTCAACACCTCCGATTACATTGACCTGCTGCAGCAACTAGAGCAATTTTTTCTCGCCAGCACTGAAAAGCAACCGATCGCCAACCCGCTTGACCCAGAAGCGTTAAGGCGACAGTTATCCCTTGAATTGACAGCAGAAGGCGAATCGCTGGCGCAGCTCCGCAGTCATATTGCCGACTATCTCAACTATGCGGTAAAAACAGCCCATCCAGCCTACTTCAATCAGCTCTGGGGAGGCTTTAATCCGGCGTGTTTCATGGGGGATATGTTGACCAGCGCCACAAATACATCCATGTATACCTACGAAGTGGCTCCGGTTGCAACGCTGATCGAAAAGACCCTAATGGCTAAGTTAGGAGAGTTGATTGGGTTCGCTGAACCAGACGGTCAATTTACCACTGGCGGCAGCAACGGCAACTTTATGGCCCTGGCGATGGCTCGCCACCGAGCATTTCCCACCCTCAAGCATCAGGGCATGGCCAACAGCAGTCATTTAATCGCCCTGGTGTCAGCGGACGCCCACTATTCCTTCGCTAAAGCGGCCCATCTGTTAGGTATTGGAACAGACCAATTATGGCGAGTTCCGGTGGATAGACAAGGCAGAATGGACATTTCGGCTCTGGAATCTCTAATCGCCAAAGCAAGGGCTCAGGGGGCTCAGCCGTTCTTTGTGGCGGGAACCGCTGGAACAACAGTGCGCGGAGCCTATGACCCGCTGGAAGCGATCGCCGCGGTGTCTCAGCGAGAAGGCCTTTGGTTTCATGTGGATGGCGCTTGGGGGGCGAGCGTGCTTCTGAGCCCTACCCATCGGCCTTTAATGCAAGGGGTGGAACAGGCGGATTCGGTCGTTTGGGACGCCCATAAGATGATGGGAATGACCTTGATGTGCTCCATCTTGTTGGTTAAACAACGGGGCATGATGTTGAACACATTTTCCTCAGAGGGAACTGATTATCTGTTTCACACCGTTGATGCGGAACCCACCGATTTGGGGCCTGGAACGATGCACTGTGGTCGACGAGTAGACGCCGTCAAGCTGTGGTTGGCCTGGAAGCATTTGGGCGATCGCGGTTGGGCGGCCCAAATTGACCACTATTTTGAGCTGGCCGCCTATGCAGAAGCATTAATTAACGCCCATGATTCGCTGGAATTGGTTGCGCCGCGTCAATCCCTCAATCTCTGCTTTCAGTACAAGCCGAAGCATGCCTCTCAGGATCCCAATGAGCTGACCCTGCAGATTCGACAGGCGCTCTGGGCTAAAGGGATCGCTATGGTGAACTACGCAAACGTCAACGGCAAGGTGGTTTTTCGTTTGGTGCTCTGCAATAACCAGACCAAGAAGGAGGATATCGCAGAATTTTTTGACGCGTTGGTTGCGATCGCTCACCAAATGGAGTTGACGGACATATGACCAGCCCCCCTGAGCTGAAAACCTTGTTTCAAAACTTTCTTCACCACAAGAACACAACCGACAATCTGGACTCACTGGGCCCCTGGCTGCAGCGCCAGGTCACCGCCTATTCCTTTCCAGACGCCAATCAAATCCCATTTCGCTCAGCCGCCTACACTCGCAACCGCGTCGCCCAAGAGAATTCTGGCCATGACCAAGGGTTTGAAGCCTTGATCATGCGTTGGGATGAACAGGTGCAAACCTCAATTCATGGCCACCCTGAATTCTCTTTCTACTACGTCATTAGTGGATGTTTCAACATGGATTTGTTTGCTCACGCTTCTACAGGGAGACTGCGCTTAACTGAATCTAAACGCTTTGTCCCTGGGGAAGCCATGTGGTTTCTCGGACAGGCGGGACAGTATGACAACTTTATTCACCGCGTGACGTGTCTCGAAACCGGACACACGTTTCATATTTATTCGGAAGATGCTCGGAAGGGGTTGGCTTTTGGAGGTTCAATTGAGTATTCGTGTAACTTTACACCAAAATGATGTCAAGGAAAGCAGAATAGATCGTCCAAAAACCTTGTTGGGAAATGGCTGATCGTGTAACACTTCAAACCCAACTGTGTATTACGTAGAAAGGAGTGTATCAAGGGAGGCAGGGGAAAACCTCCCTATTTTCAATCCAGCTTTGAAACGCCCGCTTCGGAAGTCCCAAACCTCTGCAATCAAATCCTTATAGGTATTTAGAAAAAGGTGACGAAAATTCAGTAAATGTGATCAAAAAAATACCTACAAGACGACACACAGACTTGTCTTCAGCTAGTTCCGAAATTGAACTTTTAAGCAATATAAATACGCTCTGAACCGCTCTCAGATTTAGCTCTGAAAATCAAATCATTCTTACTCTCTTAGGCTATGGAAAAAGAGTCTATCGAGAGTCAAATTTTTCAGTTAGCGGCACTTTAAAATAAAAATGAAGTAGGAGAATTCCACACCGCTAATCTGCATGAATTCATAACAGAGAATGGAGAGCAGCTCATGAGAAATAGCTGCTGCTTAGAGAAGGCTAATACAAGCCGCCCTGAGAGCCGCTGACCCTGAACGAATCCGACAACTGTCTTCGGGGAGATAGACAGAATAACTGACCAGAAAATCTATCAAATAGACTTGAAGCTAATTAAACCAAACCGTATTCAGTCAGGGGTGAATAAGCTATTGAGTCGCTAAATTCCTTCTGTCAGTGACCCCATGAGGAAGCTGTAATCATTGAGGGAAGGATATTTGGAGATCACTGACAGAACTGAACCGACGATTTTCATGATTATGCTTGGCTGGTTAGACTCACCAATAGAGTCAGCCCTTGCCGACCAACAATTTTAATGGATTCGCCTGGAAACGCCTTAAGTTGACAAGCAGTATCACAGAACTTAGCAGGCCAGTAAGTCGCCTGAAAGTAAACTCTTCCAGAATGATCATGAGCAATAGTTCGCTCAACTTTACCAGTGCCTTTGAAGGGTGCAGGTTCTGATTTCCCTAATAATGCTTTGAGACTCATTTTGTAGAACTCCCTTAGATGCAGTTGATTGTTTCCTGATGGCATGAAAAGAGCTTTGCTGAGGCCTATTTATATTAAAATCATCTCCTAGAGATCATTCATTTTATGCCCCAAGCTCATTTTATGCTTGATGTAATGTATAAGAATGACGATAATTTCACTGCACATGTTTATCAGTGATTTAACTCACATAATTTGCAGTGATTTACTCACATAATTTGTGAGATATCTCACATCCTTTAAGGAACACTCAAACTAATCGACAATTAACTCAAAGTTTCCAAACCATTTGGAGTTATTAACTTCAAGTGCAAAATTGCCAAGTGCAAAATTGGCGTATCCGTTAAAAATGTTATTGCCCCATCCACGTCATCTACCCATCCACTCGAACTTAACCTTCACACTCATCTCAGCTTCATAGGAATTCCGAGCAAAATTCAAACAATCGAGATAGGCTTGATTGCTAACTGCTCAGAAACACCCGACAATTCCTTTGAAGCTTAAAAATCCCTTATGCTAACTTCAATTTCTTCGTCTCTCAAGTGCAGCAATCGGTCCTTGGCAGAGTGTTACCATCAAATTCGCCAACTCACAGAACGGCTCTGCCACCCCTTGGAAACCGAAGACTATGGGGTTCAAACAATGCCGGATGTAAGCCCGCCCAAGTGGCATTTAGGGCATACCGCCTGGTTCTTCGAAACCTTTTTGTTGCTTCCCAATCTGAGGGACTACGAGCTTTTTCATCCTAAATTTGGTTACCTCTTCAACTCCTACTATGAGGCGGTAGGAGACAGACACCCCCGACCGCAACGGGGGTTATTATCTCGTCCCACAGTGGAAGAAGTTTATCGATATCGGGCCTATGTCGATCAAGCCATGCAACGGCTATTGAGAGTACAAGCGGAAAATTCCGACCTGGAGTCTCTGCTTATCTTGGGATTGCATCACGAACAGCAACATCAGGAACTGTTACTGACGGACCTAAAACATATTCTGGCGACAAATCCCTTACGACCTGCCTACCGGTCTGATGCGCCCTCTCCACCGATTAATCCCCAGGCCAGTCAAGAGCGATGGTTAGATTACCCGGGGGGGCTGTATTCACTGGGTCACGCTGGAGAAGACTTCGCTTTTGATAATGAAACGCCTCAACACCCTGTCTATCTTCAAGATTACTGGCTGGCCGCCCGCTTGGTCACCAACGGAGAGTATTTAGAGTTTATGGAAGCTGGGGGGTACCACAAGCCAGAATATTGGCTTTCCGAGGGGTGGGCGACCCGGCAGAAGGCCCAGTGGCAGGCGCCCCTCTATTGGGAAAAAATAGAGGGTGACTGGTGGGTCATGACCCTAGCGGGGATGCGCCGTCTCAATTTAAATGAGCCGGTTTGTCATATCAGCGGGTTTGAAGCGGATGCATTCGCTCGGTGGGCGGGGAAGCGACTTCCCACCGAGGCCGAATGGGAAGTCGCAGCCGCTCAAGTTCCGTTGAAAGGAAATTTTCTTGAGAGCGATTATCTTCACCCAGCCCCAACTTCAGGCGTCACCCGCCCCGATCAGCTCTATGGAGATGTCTGGGAATGGACGCAAAGCGCCTATTTACCCTACCCCGGATTCAAACCGGCAGAGGGCGCCATCGGAGAATACAACGGCAAGTTTATGTGCAACCAGATGGTCTTACGGGGAGGATCTTGCGTGACATCGTCTAATCACATTCGTCCCACTTACCGCAACTTCTTTCCTCTAGACGCCCGTTGGCAGTTTAGTGGAATCCGGTTAGCGATGTAGGCGAACGCAAGCACGCTCCATCCTGATCTCAGGCTAAAACGTGACCACACTCCGGATAGATTCGCCCTTATGCATCAAATCAAAGGCGTCGTTAATCTTCTCCAGCGGCATGACATGGGTGATTAAATCATCGATGTTAATCTTGCCGTTCATATACCAGTCCACAATCTTGGGAACATCAGTGCGTCCCTTGGCGCCGCCGAAAGCGGTCCCTTTCCACACCCGACCTGTCACCAGTTGAAAAGGTCGGGTGGAAATCTCTTCTCCAGCGCCTGCAACACCGATAATGACGCTTACCCCCCACCCTTTATGGCAACACTCTAACGCTTGGCGCATGATATTAACGTTGCCGATACATTCAAAGGAATAATCAGCGCCTCCCTTCGTTAGGTCCACTAGATAAGCCGTTAGATCCCCCTCGACTTCCTTGGGATTCACAAAGTGGGTCATGCCAAATTGCTCGGCTAAGTCTCGCTTGGAAGGGTTAATATCAACCCCCACAATCATATCAGCGCCAACCATTCGACAAGCCTGGATAACATTGAGGCCGATTCCCCCCAAGCCAAAAACAACCACATTTGATCCCGGCTCTACCTTGGCGGTATTGATCACTGCGCCAATACCGGTTGTGACGCCGCAACCGATGTAGCAAATCTTCTCGAAGGGAGCATCTTGACGGATTTTGGCCAGTGAAATCTCTGGCACAACAGTGTAATTTGCAAAGGCGGAAACACCCATATAGTGATACAACTTTTCCTTACCTAAGCTGAAACGACTGGACCCATCTGGCATCAGGCCTTTGCCTTGAGTGCCGCGGATGGCTTGACAGAGGTTAGTTTTACCACTGAGACAGTATTCACATTGACGACATTCTGGAACATAGAGGGGAATCACATGATCGCCAGGTTTGAGACTCTGGACCTCCGGCCCGACCTCTACAACAACCCCTGCGCCTTCGTGCCCCAAGATAGCGGGAAATAAACCTTCAGGGTCAGCCCCAGAAAGGGTGTAAGCATCCGTGTGGCAGATGCCAGCCGCCTTGATTTCCACCAGGACTTCCCCTGCCTTGGGGCCTTCAAGCTGAATCGTTTCAATGCTCAAAGGTTTTCCAGCCTCAAAAGCGACGGCCGCCTTGACGTCCATAACGTTCCTCCCGCTACTCCGATTTCTCCTATGATGCGTAGATTATCGGTTAACCCAACACATTAAGCGTGAACTTTCCTGAAGTATTAAGAATGCTCAGTAGATCGCACGCTTAAGGCGGGAATTTATTGTTTGGGTGGTCATTTGTAATTCATCATTCGTTATTTGCCTAATGACTCACCAAGGCTATTTCAGCCTTTCGAAAGTCGATGACTTCTACATTACAAGCCCATATCCGCTTACCCTTTCTCCCAAGTTGGTAAAGAGAGGCTACTGCTTTTCTCCCTTCTCCCAAATTTGGGAGAGGGGAGAAGGCAAAGTAAGCAAGGTAAATGCAAGAAGTCCTATGCGGACATGAAATTATCTCTCACCAAACCAATGACCAATGACCAATGACTAATGGCCAATAACCGATCAGGAGGCAAGTTTAACAAAAAACTTAAGCACTTTTGTCCTGAGCGACGGAAAGGGTTTTGGATAAATGTTACGAGAGTTGATTCCTTCTATGTGTTTAAGGATAAGCTATGACCCCAAGAATCCCTATCGATATCTGGCTAGAGTTTGCCCGTTGGGCGCCGGAGGCTAATCCCTACAAGCCTTTAAGTTCAGATAATCAAAGGTATCATGACTGGTATACGGGTGCTCTACAAGGACTAACTGGATTAGGACAGACGGAATTTGGAATTGAGGGGCAGCGAGGATTCAGGGCGGTGAAAAAATGGCTGCAGCAAGTTACGAAGCCTGCTGTAAAGGTTCCTTCAAACTCGCCAAGGGCTGAAGAATTTCTAGCCTTAGGGTGTCGCGGTTTTGGGGAATCAGATAGTGCTGTTGCAGTGCTTGCCAATGCCGCCAAGCTTGATAACGATTGTCTGCCAGTTGGTTAACCAAGGTTGGAAGTTGTTTTGGGAAACCTGGGGCCGCTTTAGTGAGAAAGTCAGCCAGGACGACACTATCTTGTATAGTCCCCAAGGTTTCCTGAATATCTGCGAGGACTTTAATGTGGTGCAAGATCGCTGGAGAATAGTAATCCGCCGCCAATCTAAGTTGATAGCGCACCCGTTTGACTTGTTTACGCAGACTATGGAGCCTCTCGTTTTCCTCGGCCATACAAGTCTCTAGTTTATCCAGGGTTAAACGACTATCTACCTGAGGACCGTTTACCTCCAAAGTTGTACCCACTAACCACCCGGGGTGAAGCCAGAGCTGACTCACCAGCGGTAAAAGCAGATCCGGCAATATCTGGACGCTTGGGTATATTGCAATCGGGCGATAACTCGGATGAGCTAGCCACTGATTAAGGGATTCTTTCAGCTTGTTGTATTGCTTTCCCCCCAAGACTTTTTTGACTTGTTTAAAGATCCGCCCTCGTTTCTTCGATAGACGTTTGATCGCGATGTCTAGCGCTTTCTGCTCTTTCTTCGGCAGTAGGGGCCTGTAGTGGTGTTTCAGCGCATCTTCAATCACATCCAAATCCCGCAGAGAGCCCAAACGACAAGACATCGCTGAGACTTTAGCTTCACTCGCTGCTTTAGGGAGCTGGATCCCGGGAGAAAAAACGCGCATAGCGGTGCGCAGCCGACGCATTCCCACCCTCATTTGGTGCAAATCTTCAGGGTCTCGATCTTTCAGAACCAGCTTTTCATACTTGGTCGCTTGTCGATAATATTTTCGAATCGACTCCCGGGCCAAGGAACCCAGGTTCTGGCTGAAGTTAACGGTCATTTTCCTTTGCGCAGAGACTATTTGTTGCGATCGAATTCTTCCAGAACAAAATGAGGAAATTTCAGCATGCATTTAAGTTAGAAAATTCCAATGGGAAAGGAAGACAGAAGTCAAATATAGAGGTTAGAAACCAGAAACCCGTCAGGAACTGAATTCGGTATCCTGCCCCTAAGAATCTGATCCATAGGACATTTCCTACCTTAAGCGGATAGCTGCCATTTCCTTACATAAGAAAATCTTTCTCTGATCCGGGTTGATTAAGCAAGCACTCAGATAGCAAGGCTAACTCCATCATGACAAGAATGATGCTTACCTGAATGTAGAATTTAATCTAAATTTAATCTGATAGAATCCTCTTTTCTTTCCTTCAATTCAACTTAGTACGAGATTACTATTTTAGAAGATCATCTGTTGAGCCCAATGAGTTAATGAGTTCCCTTACTCGCCGTTTGTCAGTGACGGAGTTAAGCCAGCGTATTCTAGAGATGGCTAAGACGGGGGTTTATCGAGAGTCCGTTTTCGAAGCCTTTCGCTCCACCGCCACTAAAAAAGAAATTCGGGCTGCGATCGCCCACGCCAAGCAATTTGGTTTGCACTCAGCGCCTGATTTAAGGGACCCGGAGTTGGGCACCTACTACCAAGTTGATTTAGTCAGGTACGAATCGTTTCAGCAGGCGATTGACGCCTCTATCACCTTTGATCAGGGAGAAGACCTGGCCAAACGGATTATGGAAGCCGCCCAAACGATTCGAATTATGCTGATGGTGTCTGGGGGATTAACCCTAGGCCTGACGGGGCTGGGGGCGATTTGCTTATTGATGGGCAGGACCCATATGGGCTCCAGTGCTTGGTTGGGCGCCGTTTGTGTCGCCTTGGTTTGGTTCCTACAGAAAAACCTGGCGAAGCGGTGGTGAGGACGTTGGAGGGAGATTTCTAGGTCAGTAGGCAGGGGAAGATGGGGAGGATGAGGGAGATGGGGAAGATGGGGAGGGAATGAAATCTAACACCCAAAATCCCTGGCTCTCACCCTGAATAGGGTTTAGTTGTAAAAAATTGTGCGGTTTCTTTGCCGGATGCTGGCATTAATGCTTTTATTAGTGCTTTGTTCACTATGTCTGCGATCGCGGATTGACATCCTGGATTGAATTATGCGTTCCCTGTTAGCGATTACCGTTTCGGCTCCCCTATTGGTTTGTGTTTGGATCAGCAATCTCCCTGCTGTTATCGCGAATGATATGCCAGTTAGAGTTGCGCACATCCCAGCGGAGGGTCAAGATTCCGCCGAGGAGTCAGAGGAAGACCTTGCAGCCGAACAGTATACACAAGCGATGCGGATTGGCTATGCAGCGACCGAACAGAAAGATTACCAAACTGCGCTGATTAATTTTCGCCGAGCGTTGGAGGCTCGACCGGGCGATCGCTACGCCACAGAGGCCATTCGCAATGTTGAATTCTACATTCGGCGGATCCGGGCGGAACAAGCCCGCAGACGAGAAATGCGAAGGCTACAAGACCAATTAGACACGGCGGTGACTCGACGAGACTGGATCTGCGCCGCCTCCATTGTGGATCGTCTGATTACGATGGTGCCCGCAAATTCCATTGACCGCGGCAAATTAGTGGCTTATCGAGGTCAACTCTCTGGTTTACTCGACGCCAGAACGGATGCAGACAGTTGGTCGACTGTTTGCCCGGACTCGCCGCCAAATTTATAGAGAGCTTGCGCGCTTTTAGCAGAATATATTTCCAACAATCTTTTTTCTTCCCGACTTTTTCTCAGTCTCTGTCTATTGCGAGAGCAGAATCGCGATAAAGCCATTGACTTTGATAAATTGCGAGAACAGAATCGCGACAAGAGCCAAAATATCTCGAGTTGAATTGTGTCCTTGTAGGGTTAGAATGTTAAGCGCCATGAACTTTCCTTAAGATAAAAAAACTCCGCTTGTCCGTCCCTCAGCGGGATGGGAGCCAGGAGAGGAGAGCAGAAAAGAGGATTTCTCTTGACTTGAATGTGACCAATGTCACAATTCAGGTCAGTTTTGATCACATTAAATTCCCATTCTAGTCACTTTGAAAGACTGATAAAATCACTCTCCTGATCGATTTGCATCACCCATTTATCGCTATAAATAGAACACCATAGATAGTGTCAGTCAGAAACTGACGCATTGAATAATTAATAATTCAATCCTCTGGAACAGGTAGTTCATCACCTTGTTCTTGTACACTCCACTAACCAGCGAATTTCCCCTGGCTGATCTAGCCAGGGGCTTTTTTTGAAAAGAACTCTCAAGCTTAACCCAATAGAAAACCAGCCGAGATTCCAAACCCCATATTCCGACCGACTAAATGGGGTATTGCGCACTTTAATTCATCTAGAGAGTGAAGAAAACTGTTTCGAAGGGTATCGCTCCTTACGTAGCGGTCAAACTTTCAGAAGCGGGCAAAAAAAGTAAGTCTCCCTGTAAGTCGTCGTTGGCCGGGTCTAACGGCTGAAATGAGATAACAGCCTTCTCAAGGAGTTTAGAGGACTGTCTGATAGAAACCCTTGAATGGTGATCCGAACGAAATTCAGTCAGTTGTGTTGAGAGCGCCGTGACTTTCTCTTCAAGCGCTTGAAGTTGATGCTGAAGAGATTGAACCGTTGTGCTTTGTGTGGATTTTGTCGGTAGCCCAAAGGCTTGAGTTAGGGCTTCCAATATCAGAGATGTTTTGCTCCTTCCCGTTATCTTTACCTGAGTTTCGAGCGCCTCAGTTATTTCATCTGGAATTCTGAAGGAAATTGTTTTATTCGCCATAGCTTTGTGTGGATAGCAGATTCAACTTCAATCCCTACTTCATATCAATCCATATTCAATCAACGAGATAACGGGAAGCGATACCTTATTCAGATGCTCCAAGAGATCTTCAGATAATAAATCACATCCCATCTACTCATCCATTCACACCTTCTTACTGGAATTTTATTTTGACAAACTGCCTAATTGGAGCTAAGTCTGATGACTCATTTCGTTCAAGTTCACCATAGCTTGACGACTGCGGGTATTTTTCGCAAGGGGTTTACGTCCGCCCCCAGCCAAGCGCACACGACCGACTGGACGTTCAATCAAACCTTGGTCTAATTCCCGCCGCCCTCGTCGGATCGTATTCATATCCATACCGGTAATTTGTGACAGGCGTTTCATCCCGCCATGTCCAAGCTTCCTTGCTTCTAAGGCGACGCACCACCGCCTTTGTTGCTCATCTAAACGGCTGAGGAACAAATTTAGCTGGGCATGCAATACTTTGTTGGGATGATCGCCAATTTGCTGGCAATCAGGGCATTGACACTGATGAATTTTGGGGCCAGCCCCCTTAGAAACAATCTTCTGCATTTGAGCTTTTAGGAAGTGGACAAGTCGATAAAGTCAAATAGTTGTTGAAGCGCCCTGTATGGCAACAGTCAGATGGCAAGACATGAGAGAAGTCAGATAACAAGGCCAAGGGATGGAATCAAAGATTCGGTTTCCTCAATGATTGGTTTGGCTCAGAAAAGGAGCGATCTATCTACACTAGTTCGTCGCAATAGCCAATTGCTCACGATTCAAGTAGACGCGCAGGAGTTTCATCGCCTCTTTCTCAGAAGAAAGTCGATATTGGGCTAAAAATAGGTAAGGCCGCGTTCTATCTTCAGACAGGGGCGCGGGGGCCCAAACCCTCAACAATACTCCTGTTTCGGTGTGGCTAATTCGGTATTTCATGGTTATGCGTAGAATTCGCTGCCTTAGCTACATCTCAACTTGGTAATGGTGGCGGAGTTGTCTCTAGAGAGCGCAGCGGTTTTGAGGAACGGCGGGTCATGTCTATGTCATGCTGATGTCTATATTGATATTCTTCCGATTCTCAATGAACGCTGTGTGAATCCTTAATGAGAAGAATCTTATGTTAAGGATGGTGTGTAATTCAGCCAGAAAAGTCCGATTGATAAGGCGCAAAGAATGAAGAAGTCAGCAGGGTGAAGGATTCCAGCCTCTGGCTTCTAGGTTATCCTTCAGGAATAATTTCCCACTTTAAGTTGAAAGCCCTAAGGAAGTACAGTTGGCGATGGGATGCGACTAAAAGTACATGATTTAGATTTGGAACTTAAAGAGTAATTGCTCAAGGGGGGAAAATGGGTGATCTGACCAATAAACACAATCTAATCAGTCTTGCAGAGGGAATTGTTGAAACCTGTAAAACCCATGATATTGGACAATTCAACGGTAATAGCGTACGCCTGCGGGTGATGGAAGATGTCACGGCGAATTGGCATTCTCACAACAATAGTGATGAGCTGTTCTATGTCATATCTGGCGAGGTTCATATTGATAGTGAGATTGGAACCCAATCACTTAACGCAAATGAGCTGTACATTGTGCCGGCCAAAATGCGCTACCGAGCTAGAGTAGAGGGACGGGCCGCTTTACTCGTTATCGATAGCATCAAATGAAGCTAAGCAAACTAAAACGGGGTGTTGTTTTACCACCAACCAGTTTAGTGTTGGTGTCGATGGGGTCGATTCAACTGAGTACTGCGATCGCGAAAAGCTCGTTTGACGCCGTAGGTCCCATGGCCATGCTCTTCCTGCGGATGAGCTTGGCTGCAGTCATGCTATTTATCCTGTGGCGACCCCGGCCGACTGAAGAGATTCGGGCCCACTATCGGCTGATCATTCTATTTGGGCTGGCGCTAGCCGCGATGAATGCATGCTTCTATTACTCCTTGGTGTATATTCCATTGGGCGTCGCCGTCACCCTTGAGTTTGTGGGTCCGCTAGGCGTCGCGCTATTCAACTCTCGACGACGAATGGACTTGCTCTGGGTATTGCTGGCCAGCGTCGGCATTATTCTCCTATCGCCCTTTGAGGGGTCCGCTTTAGATCCTGTAGGGGTCGCATTAGCGCTATTGGCCGGCGGTTTCTGGGCCGCCTATATTCTACTGACCGCTCGGACTGGGCGTGTTTTCCAAGGCAGCGAAGGATTAACCCTAGGACTTGCAACAGCCTCAGTCATTCTTCTCCCTTGGGGCCTGGGGTCTGCTGGTTGGGCATTGATCCAACCCAATATTTTGTTTGTTGGATTTTGGGTCGCTCTGTTCTCAGCGGTCACCTACTCACTTGAGTTGGAAGCCCTGAAGCGCTTGCCGGTTAACATATTTGGGGTACTGATGAGTTTGGAGCCTGCGATCGCAACCCTACTCGGATTCATTATTTTGGGCGAAGTCCTTGCCCTGCGAGAGATGACAGCCGTCTTACTGGTCACCATCGCCGCTATCGGCGCTTCAAGGTTTAATAAGCATCATTGTTAGGCATGTTAGTCAATAGAGGGAGATGGGGAGGATGGGGGAGATGGGGGGCAGGGGAGGAAATGTAGAGACGCAACATGTTGCGTCTTGGGGAGATGAGGGAGATGGGGGAGATGGGGAAGATGGGTTGAAGGTGTAGAGACGCAAAATTTTGCGTCTCAGGGATAGTGGGGAAGGGAATAAGGAGGAGATAGGGAGAATGGGGAAGATGGGGGGTAGAGAAGAGACGTGAGTTCGCAATTCGGAATTCAACAGCATGTCATTAATTTTGCGCACCTACTTAATACTACAACGAGACTTCTAGGGACTGGCCAAGCCTCCTTAGCCTACGCCT
>JASJDH010000243.1 GCA_030065175.1 Leptolyngbyaceae cyanobacterium MO_188.B28
TGGAAACCCCAATCGCCCGAATTTTACCTTGCTGTTTCAGTTGATTCAGGGCGCCCATGGTTTCTTCAATGGGTACTTCCTCACTGTCGAACGAGCCAGCTGGCCAATGAATCTGGTACAGGTCAATGTAGTCGGTTTGCAAGTTTTTGAGGGAGCCCTCGCAGGCCTTAATCACCTGCTGGGGCTTGAGATGGGTGGGGAATACCTTAGTGGCGTAGACAACGCGATCGCGTACATCCGCCAACGCCTCCCCCACCAACCGTTCGGAATATCCATCCCCATAGCTCTCCGCCGTGTCAAAGGTGGTGACGCCCGCCTCAAAAGCCGACCGCAGGGCTTCGACGATCTGGTCATCCTCAATCCCAACCCAGCCGCGCTTCCCCGCTTGCCAAGCGCCCATAATCACGGTGGATATTTGAATGTCTGTGTCGCCTAGTTTTCTCAGCTCCATGATGCGCCTATACTAGTACCGATATATTATTACAGCGGTCGGTTCAGATGTTCCTACTGTGTCTCACTTCAGGCTAACCCTCTAGAACACTATCATCCGTTATGCCCCAGGCGCCTTCTAAGCCACCCAAATTACGGCCTTATCAGGTTGAGTTGATCAACGATCTCTACCGTAAGTTGAATGAGGGGTACAAACGCGTCGCCATCATCGCTGGGACGGGAGCCGGTAAGACCGTCATTAGCGGTCGTATATGCGCCGATGCCGAGGCGGCGGGCAAGCGGCTGATGTTTTTAGTTCATTTGGACGTTCTAGTGGAGCAAACCTATGAAAAAATGCAAGCCTTTGGATTAAATTGTGGGTTCATTAAGGCGGGCTGGAAAGAAAACCGAGATGCGCCGATTCAGATCGCCAGTGTGCAAACTATGGCGAAGCGCAAATGGTGGCGCACCTGGGCAGCGGATGCGGTGTTCTACGATGAGGGCCACACCACCTTGTTTAGCCGGATTGGTAAGCAGGTGCTGTACAAAACTCATCCCAACGCCATCCATCTGGTTATGACTGCGACCCCCCTACGTCTGGGCAAAGATCAATTGGGCGAACACCTAGAAACCTTAGTGGCCTCCCCTAGTCCCAGCGAACTGCAACAGATGGGATTCCTGGCCCAGATGAAGTACTACAGCATGCCGATGGATGGCTTAGCGAACCTGGAGAATGTCAAGACAGTCGGGGGAGACTACGACGAACAGGGGCTCAAAGTGGCCTGCGATCGCCCCGAACTGGTGCAAAAAATTGTCGGCGAATGGAGCCGTCTGACGCCTGACAAACGCACAATTGCGTTTTGCGTCGATGTCGATCATGCCAAACACGTCGCCGACGCTTTTCGGCAAGCCGGGATCTCAGCCGAGACTGTAGATGGCTCCACCCCGATTAAAGAGCGGCGGCGCATGTACGATGACCTGGGGGCGGGTCGGTTAATGGTCTTAACCTCCTGCAATGTAATTAGTATCGGGTTCGATGAGCCCAGTGTAGAAGTTGGGTTAATGCTGCGTCCTACCCAATCCAGCGCCCTCCACTTCCAGCAGATTGGGCGAGTGATGCGAATTTCGCCGCAGACGGGCAAAACCCATGGGCTCATTCTCGATCAAGCAGGTAATCTACAGCGGCTGGGCTTTCCAGAAGACATTAAAGAATATCGCCTGCCCATGCGGAAAGAAGGGGGGGCAGGCGCGGGACCGCCGCCGACAAAACCCTGCCCCGGCTGTGGCCGTATCGTGTACGCCTTTATCGTCCGCTGCCCTGACTGCGGGCATCAGTGGAACACGGATCGGCCCTTGCACTTGGAAGACTTGGTGGAGGTTTATTCCAAAGATCAAGCGAAGCAAATTACCGACATTTCCATCTTGATCGAGCTGTTCCACAGCCATCGGCGGCGCGCCTTTCGGCGAGGATACGCCCCCACTTGGGCGGAGCGGTCATTCTATGAACACTGCGATCGCTGGCCTAAAGACGACTGGTGTCAGGGGTCGCTGTTCGGGACCTACGCCAACCGAGACCAACAGATCGCTTTTCTGGACTATCTAAAGAAGAGCGCCAAACGCATAGGGAAACGAGCGGATTGGATTACACGGGAGTTCGAAAAGGAATTTGGCCCCGGTAGTTGGGAGCGGATGGCGTAGCTAAGCGCTTTATTTTGTAATGTTCCTATACTGGGGAGTGGAACGTTCATTCCAGGAGAAAGGAAATGGCTGCAGAGTTCAAGCACATTATGCTGATGGTTCCGAATATTCAAGCTGCAGTGAAGTTTTACAGCGAGGGCCTCGGCTTGGAAGTGAAGATGTCGAGTCCCGGCTGGGCTGAATTGGACGCCAATGGAACAACCATCGCTATGCATTTTGCCGAGGGAGCCCCGCAAGTCGGCAGCTCACCGATTTTGAGCTTCCATGTGGAAGACGTGTATGGCGCGATCTCTAAACTAGAAGAGCTAGGCGGCAAGCTAGAGGGGCGAGTCCGAGAACCTTCCTTTGGCAAAGTCGCCGCAGTCAGAACACCGGATGGTCATTTAGTGAGTTTGCTGCAGCCTGCGCCAACTGAGGCGACAGCGGCTGCAACTCACTAATTAAGGGCTCCAACTTAAAGCGGGACAATCCAGCAGAGCAGGAATACAGAAGTCAGAAGTCAGAAGTCATGCAGGTACTAGATTCTGACTCCTGTCTCCTGTATTCTTGCCCCATTAGAACGTCCCGGATTAAGTTGATACCCATTAGTTAACTCCAGGCAGGCATTTCTGGCGGCAAATAGGCGTCTAAACCAGACGCCTTGACTTCAGATTTGGGTTGGGGCTCTTCAGGAGAGGACGCTTCGATATCATGCCCATTAGTTTGATGCGCAGGATATCCCAGGGTTTGCTTAGCCTGAAGCTTAACAATCTCAACCAAATCTGCACTTTGCTTCCAATGGATTGCGATATCCTCATCTTTGATATCCAATTCCTCGCGATAACGGGATTCTATTTGGCTCAGTCGAGCCTCATAGAATTCCTTCGCCTGACTCTCAATGTTTGTTTTGTCTACATCAGGCCCAACACTTAATCGAATCAGAAAAGTATTATCTTCTCTGTCTTCCATTGCCCGGATGGATAGGTTGTTTGGACCATATTCATCTTGTAACTCTTGGAAGGAGTGCAAAAACGCCGCCCAATCGATGCCATCGCTGAAAATCAAGTCAATCGTTTCCAAAGACTGCTTATACGATCTGACAAATTCTTCAATCGTAAAATCGCCTTCATCGGCAGGATCTTCGTGTTGCCTCATGTATAAATAGGGGGCATCATAAATTACTTGGTCAAGATTAGTCTCACTGTCTGTTGTCCAATCTTGTAGACAAGCGCCAGCAAGTATCGCCTGATTAAAGTTAGTTCCCAGTGCTTGGGTTTTAAACAATTTGACTTCAGCTAAATTGGCGCCGCTCAAGTTGGCGCCGCTCAAATTGGCGCCGCTTAAATCAGCAGACCTCAGGTCAGCCCCACTGAGATTCGCTCCACTCAGATTAACCAAACTGAGGTCAGTGTCCCTCAGATCAGCTTCAATTAAATTGGCCTGACTAAGATTGGCGCAACTAATGTTGGCCCACCTGAGTATGGCTTGACTGAGATCTGCATGCTTAATTTCAGCCCAGCGGAGGTCAATCCGGCTTAGATTAGCCAGACTCAGGTTAGCGCGACTGAGATTAACCTGGAAAAGGTTAGCCCACCTAAGGTCCGCCGATTTGAGATTGGCCCATCTCAGATTGGCTTTGCTAAAGTTAGCCCACCTGAGGTTGATGTGGTTAAGGTTAGCCAAGCTAAAATTAACCGAGCTGAGTTCAGGCCTGATCCAGGGATTATCTTTTCTCCAAGTATTCCAAGCATCTACCCCCTGCTTGAGCAGAGCCGAATGTTCCCCATTTGTCATGTCACTAGCCCGCCAGCTTTGCTGTTGCCTTCTGAAATTGCCGTCATGATTCAAGTTTTAGGTTAAATGGGCGCGCCCTGCTTAACGCCATCCACTGCTGTCTGATTTGCAGTCGATGCATAACCTGAATAACTGTTCCTTTAGCATACTGACTCATCACTAGGACTGGGGACTGCTTTACATGAACCTGATATTGAATGTAGGGCCCCTGATGCAACATCGTTATAACTTCTCTAGGCGCTATGCCGACTCTGAGTGAGGCGACAGCGACGGCGTCATCTAGCTTATTAGCAGCCCAGTCATTTTCAGCAAAACGCCGATACAGTGTGAGGTAATCTAAATCCACCTCCCCAATCACTTGACTTGCTTGGGCTAGATATTGCCGCCGCATCTGGCGCCCCAACTCCTTTGCGGGCTCCTTTGGTTGAAGCGTCATGGTCACTCAGCTGCTACGCGACTGCTTCAGCATTGCTGCGCACATCACAGAGCAGATCGTCTTCTTCAAACCCACTTTCTTTATCCATCTCAATTTCAACTAAGACGGATGGATCAGGGTCGAACGCTGTCGGGGATGATTCAGGGGTTTCCTGAGTTATCCTGGCAGTCTCTGTGGTGAGCACATTTTTCAATGCCTGCTCCACTTCAGCGCCGAAGTCAGGGCACACAACCGAAGGTCGTTCAATTTCAAAGGTGCTGCAGATATACTCAATTTGTCGAGAAAGCGCTGCAACTGAGTCGCGCGCCATGGCTTGAAGTTCTTCTGCATCAACCGTTTCTTGCCCTTGATAGGCGAACGGTTTGTAGAACATGACCATGGCGTCGACGCCCTTCTTTTTTCCCTCCCGGCTGCTGAAGCAACGATTTTTAGTTAAGTATTGAAAGACATGGCCGACAACTGAATCTAGATCGGCATTGAATGCAAACTGAATTCGCTGACGACCTGCCTTGTCTGGGGTAGCCATAGCGCCAATCTATACTATGCTGGGAACTTCGCTATATTTGCCCACGAGTCCTTGAAACAAGCCGTAGCAATCGGTCATACGCATCACCAGAGACGGATTTTCAGCAGCTTCTGGGAGTTTCTTTACAATTTCCTCTAAATTTTCTTGCTGTCCATCTGCAAAGATAACCTGCTCAGTAATGCGCAAATCATCGAAGTAGTCCTTGATATCGTGACGCATGACAAATGCGCCGCCGCCACTGACAATCACATCCGTCGGCGTACCGGAGAGCTGGCCTAGGAGATTATCTTGGAGATAAATTTTGGCGGCTTTCCAATATGCCCGTCTCACCGCTTCATAGGGAGCTGCAAAATTATAAACTTCTGCTCTAGCTTGAGAGATTTGTTGGGTGCGACCGGTCGCCAAAGCCGCCATCAAAGCGGGATAATCTGCGGGAGTGACGCCACAGCTGCGAGCGGCCCGCTCAAATACTTGCCAGAAACCCGGTCCATCAGAATTAGAGCGAGCGTTCTTGAGACTGCCCTGCTCAAAACAAAGAATCGACAGGTTACGATGGCCGAGCATGAGAATGATGGTCCGCCGCTGGTCAATTGAAACGGCCTCAGCATCCAACTGACGCTTGCGATTTAGATAAAGACCAAATCCTTCTGGACAGAACTTGAGATTGAGGCGCACTTGCTGAGGTGTCCCCCGGAACCTAAAATTCTGGGCAGTCTGAGTCAGCTTAGCGGCAATTTCATCCTTGGTGGACATCTCGGTTAGGGGCAATGGCAACCACACCACCGCGTCATATTGACTCGGCAACCGTTCCTGCTGAGCGATCACCCCTAAGGTGGCCAGAATTCTATAAACAGCTTGGTTGGACTTGTTTTCCGCCAAACTATTGCCATCTACAAACGTTTTTGCAGCATCGCCGACGAGAATGACTTCATCGCCGATTTGCAGCCATGCATGGTCTTGAGGTCGTCCCCCTGCATTGAGGTTGGATAACGATAAGGTGGTTAACCCATCCGCCACTCCTGACCCCATCCATAGAGGCTCCTGTTGACCTTCTCGAACTTTATAAAAGAATTTGGAGCCAGATGTCCCTAAATCGCCAGCCAGATAAATGAGCGGATTGGCTGTATTTGTCTGAGTCATGAGCAATGAGGAGAACGCTACGCTCACATTCTAGAAACATTTTGGTTAGTTTTGGTTAAAGAAATTCGTAAGCTTCTTAAAATCTTCAAATCAAACCCCTTAACTAACTAAGAAATCTGTGAGATCACGCTAATTCTAACCATATGGTTAGAATTATTCCTATCATCGAGGTAAGCAAGTCGTTAGGGGTTCTTGAACCAAGCATGCAGAGCAGGAAGTCGGCAATTTATATCAATCCAGTTTTCAGACTTCTTTTCAAGAATCAGGAATGAACTCACTGTGAGGTGAGCCTCACAGTCCGGGAAATCCAAACATTCCAGTGAAGTCTGAACAGAAAATTCAGGAGCGCTACCTGGCCAAGTCCAACTTTCAGGGTCGGCTTTAGGGTCGGCTTTAGGGTTCATTCTTAAAGGTGGGCAAAGCTTCGGCCAAGATAACCACGTGCTTTTCCTGACATGTAGATTGCTCATGCGCACCTCAGCCGCTAGATGCAGCATGAAGGGATTGGCCGTCAATCAGATTCCTCTCAAACCTTGACGGAAATCAGTCATTATGAGTGACCTAGCAGCACCCAAATCGTCTCAATACAAATTGATTTGGTTCATTTCTTCTCTTGCTCTGATACTTCTATGTGTGTGTGTGGCCATCTTTTTGGCAGACCAGTTCACTCCCAGTGAAACGATTCGCAATACCGCTTTTTTCTGGGCCGGTCTTAGCAGTTTGTTGAGTTTGCAGTCATTGCGAAACTTGCTCAAGCGAGAGATTCCGCTGGATGACGAAAATGAAGATGCGATGTTTCGCGCCTGGGAAGTCCTCGCCCACGAAGAAGATACGAGTGAAGACGATAATATTGATACCAGCTATGTTGTAGCGCTACTCTCCAGTACCAGTGAGTTTAAGCATCAAATCGGAATTTTGCTGCTCCGAAAACTAATCCATCGCAGTAAGAAGTTGGGCGCTCTACCCCTAAATGGTCTTAATCTGGGGGGCGTTAGTTTTGTTAATGCTAAATTTTGTGACTTTGATTTAAGCGGTGTCGATTTTAGTGGAACCGATCTGAGTCAGACTGATTTTAATGGCGCTAATTTGACAAACGCTAACCTGAGTCGGGCAAATTTGAGTCAGGCTAACTTGGCCGGAGCCAATTTGGATGGGGCGAACTTGGAGGGGGCTATCCTTAACCAAACTGACTTAAGTGGAGCCAAGTTGAGTGAGGCAATTCTAGAGCGTGTTGACCTAAGATCAGCTAAGCTTGACGGCGCGGACCTGAGCAGCGCCCAACTCCAAGGGGCAAATTTGAGTCAGGCTGAATTGATTCGGGCCCAACTCAACAAATCTAATTTCTGTGGGGCTAATCTGAATAGAGCCAATCTTCATGGCTCTGATCTCAATGGCGCTAATCTGGATAACGCCAATTTAGTAGACGCCAATTTAACGGTCACTAATTTGCTGAATACAAGTTTCTGTAAAGCCAATCTTCATAGAGCGAATCTATGGAGAACGGCGCTCGGGGGAGACAATTTGAAACAGGCTCTGTTGTGCGATACGACGATGCCGGATGGGAATGTGGAAAACAGAGATTGCGTGGAAAAAAAAGCTGATATTCCTGACAAAACTCTTGCTGTTCCCATTCAGCCAGCTGAGGAGCTATTAATGCCTGATCATTTCGAAGCATAACTCTCTCGGCTGAATTAAACAAAGCGCCCATACTCGGGTTGGGCGCCCCTTCAAACTTCAGTAAGTAATTTCTCTAATGACTGGTGCTAAGGGCTAGGAAGCGGCTGTGAGCGCGATCACTCTGGCTGTTTCACCGATGCCAAACATTTTTCGGCTTTAAGAGCAAGCCGTCTGAATTGATGACTCACGGGCTTGGAAGGAATATTTTACGAGTTAGTCAAGATACTTTACGAAAAGATACGCTGCCGCTGGGAGTCAGCAACCGCCCACCCCGCCAATTCTGGCTCCTGAATACCCTTTCACAGATTATTTTCAGCCTATTGAATTTACCTAGCGCCTCGGGGGCGATCGCTAGCAGCCCCCTGACAGCAGGACAGGTTCGCCAGAGATTTGAAGTGGATTTGAAATGGATCCGTTGCTTGGGGCAACCTACTATAAGGCGCAACTTGCTATACACAGAAAGTGCTTTGAATAAAAATTTAGGTTTAATTGCTGGCGGCAGTGTTATAGGGTAGTTTTGTCGTCACTTTGGAACACAATCATCACGCTAAGTTTGCTTTATATAAATTAGAGCGCTGGGATGTTTGCAACTTTATGAGCTGATATTTGACAGACAAGCAAAATTGAAGCCGCGATCGCACCCCCACCGTGCGAGGCCCTAAGAACCCACGTATCATCGCGTAAATTGGGGCGGGCCGTTGGCAATTAAACCAACAAACTCTCCCGATTTAGCCGCTTATTTACGTAAGTTCTAACGATGGCGTAATCTTCCACAATCCTCATTGTGTACTTCCAAGCGTAGACATAAAAATGAGCTTCACCACTGTTGAATCAGGTCGCCTATCCATTATCGCTAGTGACTTTGACGCTCGACCGATTAGCTACCTCGAAGGGACCGATCGTCTAGGTTACGAACCGGAGGTGATGCGAGCTATCTGCGATCGCCTAGGGTTAGAACCCATCTGGTATGATTTGCCGCTCTCAACTTTTTACACCAACCTCAGTAACGGCAAATATGATGTCGTCTGTTTTCATCAAGTCATTACCCAAGAGCGACGAGCTTGGGCAGACTTTACCCGACCTTACGGACTCTTTGACAAAGCCGTCTTGGTGCAGAAAGAAAGTCCTGTTCAATCCCCCAAAGACTTAAAGGGTCTAAAGTTAGGGGGACTTGTCGGCAGCACTAACCTGGAAACCGCTGCAGATTTTCCAGATCCCGAGATTATCGAATTTAACAGCAATCAGCCGATTCTGCCTGAAATGTTAGTCGCACTCCGGCAGGGGAAAATAGACGCGCTCGTAGATGACGAATTGTTACTAAAGGCGGTAGCAGCCAGCGATCCAACCTTGCGAATCGCGTTTCCTATTCCCACCCAACTACCCTCCGGCATTGGCGTCATTCCAGGCAATCGAGAACTTCTGCAGGCCCTGAATGATACTCTGAATCAATTGCTAAAAGAAGGAACTTTAGTCAAACTCTGGCTCCAGTGGATTCCGGATAAACCCTTCCCATTCCCGTGAGCCTTCAGGGATTATTCGGCTTCGCTTAATAAACCTGGATGACTTACGTTTCGTCCCATAAATGGAGCAACCGTAACATCTGGAGCAGGTTCTTTTTGTATTCAGGGTTAACAACTTAAAGCGGGACAATCCAGCAGAGAAGGAATAAAGAATTCTGAATTCTTGCCCTGCCAGAATGTCCTGGCTAAAAGTTGATGCCCGTTTCAATAGTCACGTAAGCATATTTCAGTGCTTCTCCCGTTCCTGCAATCGACCTGCAGTGCGAAGAATCTGTCCTGCCAGAATAGCGGCGCCAAACCCATTATCAATATTCACGACGCCAATACCCGCAGCACAGGAGTTGAGCATTGTCAGGAGGGGCGCGAGACCATTAAAACTGGCGCCATAGCCGACACTAGTGGGAACCGCAATCACAGGACAATCGGCCAGTCCAGCAACGACACTCGGCAGAGCGCCTTCCATCCCCGCCGCTACAATCAGCACATCGGCGTCATGAATAACCTGGCGATTACTCAGTAGGCGGTGAATGCCAGCTACCCCCACATCCCACAAACGACTCACCTGAAAGCCAGAAAGTTCAGCCGTAATTGCCGCCTCTTCCGCTACAGGCAAATCAGCCGTGCCCGCTGTCACAATACTTAGATTTCCAGGATATTGGGGGGTGATTATCGAGGGGGTCAGCGCGCAGATGCGGGCTGCGGGATAGTAGTGCAATTCGGGGAGTTCAACCCGCAACTCGCGATAAATGTCTGGCTCAATCCGAGTGGCCATTACAACCGGATTGCGGGCCTGCATCGCTCGCATGATGTCAATAATTTGGGCGGGGGTCTTGCCCGGGCCCCAAATCACCTCTGGAAATCCCGTTCTAAGGGCGCGATGATGATCAATTTTTGCAAATTCTGCAACGGGCTCAAAATCGAAATGCTTGAGCTTCTCAAAGGCGGTATCCGGGTTGACTTGCCCCTGGGCGACCGCATTCAGTAGATGGCGAAGGGCTTCAGATTGACTCACAGGCGGGTTTAAAGTAGCAACTTTTGTAAACACTGCCTTTCATTATAAAAAGTGAATTCCGGGAAAGCTGCGATGGCGCATCATGCGTTTAGGCATTGACTACCCATTCTGCATTGGAATTCAGATAGACGGTAGGAAGTAGACGGTAGGCAGGAAGATGAACCGATTTTTAACCAGTCTGGAATGGTAACCTATGCGTGCAAGGGCTTTAGAAAAATGCCGCCCATTAAGCTATATCAGGCAACCCCCTTATGGAACCCATTGATATTCTCATTCTCTCCAATGGCCCCGGAGAGATGGCCACCTGGGTTAAACCCGTGGTTCGGACTTTGCGGGAACGAATGCCCGATCATGGCCATGTGCGGATCTCGGTGGTGTTGTCTCCTTGTCCGAACGCCAGTGGTCGAGAAGCGGCGATCGCCCGCAGTTATCCAGAGGTGGATCGGGTGCAGGCGGCTGAGCGCTTCTTTCCCTTTCTGCTCTGGGGCAAGACGGTTGAGGGGTGGGATTGGCGCGATCGCGGCGTTGTCATTTTCTTAGGCGGCGACCAGTTCTACCCCGTCGTCATCGGCAGACGCTTGAACTATTGCACCCTTATCTATGCAGAGTGGGAAGCCCGGTGGCCGCGATGGATTGACTATTTTGGCGTGATGAAGCCAGCAGTCATCGACGGCGTCGCTCCAAAACATCGCCATAAATTCACCGTCGTCGGAGACTTGATGGCGGATGTTAGCCTTGCCGCCGAATCCGCCCAAAGGGTGGAGACTGACCTGTCGCTTACCCCCGACACTGAGTTGATTGGCCTCCTACCCGGTTCCAAAGGAGACAAATTGCGCCTCGGGGCTCCCCTAGCGCTAGCCATTGCTGAACATATCCACGCCCAACGGCCTCAAACTCGCTTCGTCATCCCCGTCGCCCCGATGCTAACGCTAGAGACATTAGCGAAGTATCTTGACCCCAGTCATAACCCCTTCATTTCACTGGTAGACGGGGTCACCGCCGATTTAGTCCTACCCGCTGCATCCAATCAGACGCCATCAGATCATCCAACGACTCAAGCACTACCCAAGCTGAAAACGCCTTCTGGCCTAGAAATCGATCTTTGGACCGATTCTCCCGCATATGATTTGTTGGCTCGGTGCCGCCTGTGCCTGACAACCGTGGGCGCCAACACCGCCGAGCTAGGCGCCCTCGCCGTACCCATGTTAGTCCTACTACCCACTCAAAATCTGGACGCTCTGCGATTCTGGGACGGCATTCCAGGCCTCCTGGCCAACTTGCCCATAGTCGGCTCTCTCTTCGCCAAGCTCATTAATCGGATTGTTCTGCGCCATATCCTGAAACAGGGACGGCTGTTCGCCTGGCCCAATATTTGGGCGGGCAAGAAAATCGTCCCAGAATTGTTAGGCAAAATTACTCCTCAGCAGATCGCGGACGAAGCGCTGGATTACCTCACCCATCCGGAGAAGCTGACCGCCATGAGCCATGCCTTACGCCAGGTTCGGGGGGAAACTGGAGCCTCCGCTAGACTGGCTGAAATTGTGCAAGACGCATTAGACTACCCAAGTGGGATATCTAAACCGTCGTCTTATGTCTCCAACACAGAAGCCTCAAGTCCAAAATCCTCAAGCCAAGAATCCGCTGAATTACCCCGATAGCCCCAAAGCCAACCAAGTCGATGTCTACCATGGCGTCTCTGTATCGGATCCCTATCGTTGGTTAGAAGACCCCAGCTCAGACGATTCTCGCACTTGGATTGAGGCTCAGAATGACGTCACCTTTGGCTATCTGGCGCAGATTCCCCAACGGGCAACCCTCAAAGCGCGCCTGACTCAAATCTGGAACTATGAGCGCTACAGCACCCCCTTCAAACGCGGCGGACGCTACTTTTTTTACAAAAACGACGGCCTGCAAAATCAGAGCGTTTTGTACACCTTGCCGACATTAGAGGCTGACCCGACAGTCCTGCTGGACCCCAACACCTTGTCGGAAGATGGAACAGTGGCGCTGAGCGGCGCCGCTGTGAGTGAGAACGGAGCTTACCTGGCCTATGGCCTCTCCAGTTCTGGGTCTGACTGGGTTGAATGGAAGGTGAGAGACATCTCAACGGGCCAGGACTTGGCAGATCACCTCAAATGGGTTAAATTCTCAGGCGCTTCCTGGACCCACGATCATCAAGGCTTTTTCTACAGTCGCTACGATGAACCGAATGAATCGTCGAAACTAGAAGACGTTAACTACTATCAAAAACTCTACTACCATCGCATCGGAGCCCCCCAGTCCGAAGACGAACTGATTTACGAGCGTCCGGATCAGAAAGAGTGGGGCTTTAACGGCTCTGTCACCGAAGATGGCCGCTATCTAATCATCTATGTTTGGCGGGGCACGGATCCTAAAAACTTGGTGTTTTACAAAGATCTCCAAGATCCGAACGCCGAAGTTGTCGAACTGATTAGCAAATTTGAGGCGGAGTTTCGCTTAATCGACAATGAAGGCTCTCTCTTTTGGTTCCGCACGGATCTGGATGCGCCTAGAGGTCGGGTAATTGCGATCGATATCACCCATCCAAGCCAGGAAAATTGGCGGGAAATTATTCCCCAGGCAGAGGAGACCTTAAGCGCAGTCGGCATTCTCAACCATCAATTCATCACCGACTACCTCAAAGACGCCCACACCGACATCAAAATTTTTGCCCTAGACGGCGCGTTTATCCGTTCGGTAGAGCTACCGGGAATTGGTTCTGCGGGAGGTTTCGACGGTAAACGCCAAGATACCGAAACTTTCTACAGTTTCACCAGCTACACGACACCAAACACGATTTATCACTACAACATGGTGAGTGGCGAAAGCACCCTATTCCGCCAACCTCAGGTGAACTTTCAGCCAGATGCGTATGAAACCCAACAGGTTTTCTACGCCAGCAAAGATGGGACCCGAGTCCCCATGTTTATCACCCATAAGAAAGGATTAGCTCTAAACGGAGATAATCCTACTTTGCTCTATGGCTATGGCGGGTTCAATATTTCCCTCACCCCCGCTTTTTCCGTCAGCACTCTGGTGTGGATGGAGATGGGGGGTGTCTATGCCGTTCCCAACCTGCGCGGCGGTGGAGAGTATGGTGAAGATTGGCACCAGGCGGGAACTAAGCTGAACAAACAAAATGTATTTGATGATTTCATC
>JASJDH010000244.1 GCA_030065175.1 Leptolyngbyaceae cyanobacterium MO_188.B28
GGAAAGGAATTGGCACAATATAAAGCTAACGAACTTCAACTTCCCACCCAACGCCAATCTTTTGATTCGATATTACAGATTCTCGATTTAATTAGCGAATTTAATCAGCTAGTAATTTGTTTTGATGAGTTAGACACTGACAAGGTTAGTGAGAATGGTCTGCATACCTCACAAGTGATTGGATATCTCGTCAAGGATCTATTTGAGCATTTAAATAAGGGTGTTATTTTGACTGCTGTCCATCCCGGAATTTGGAAAGAAAGGATTAAAGATGGTTTACCACCGGCTGTTTCTGAAAAGATGTCAGCCCAAGGAAAACCTTATGAATTACAATACTTAGACAACGATTCAATTATCACTTTAGTTGGTCATCTTTTAGAGGGATTTTATTGCTCCAAGGATCTAATTCCGCCAAATCGAATTTACCCATTTAATGAAGAGGAGCTAAAGCAGATTTGTAGAGAGAAGCCTACTTTTAGGCAAGCTTTACAATGGTGCAAAGAAAATTTTAGATCAAACTTGATCGACAGCAAAACTTTAGGGACTCCAATTGTAATTGAAAAAAAAGAAAAGGATGTTGTCCTAGAAGCATTTGATGAAGAGATGGAAGAAGACTTCAAATCTTATTGGGACAATAATCATTTGATTGCTGAAGCATTATTCTTTAGTATCGAAAAACTAACTGGAAAGAATATTGAAGGCGTCAAAATATTGGGAGTAACTGACCGTGTCAAAAAAAGAAGAGGCAAAGATCCTTACTTGAACTTCAAAATTATAGGAAATGAAAACCATAAGGAAGTTTGTATTGGTGTATCTGTGCTTCAGTATGATGGTGGAAGAGCTTTAGGGGCTGGCTTCAAAAGGCTTTTGGATAAAAATGGTAATCTTGGCCTGACCCGAGGCTGCTTAGTTCGTTCTTCTGAAAAGCCTTTGAACGCTTACTTTAAGAAGAATTATCTTGCACCGTTAATTCACGATAGAGGTGGAGAGTTTGTTGATCTTAAGTTGGAGGAAATAAAGCCACTTCTCGCTATTAATAATGTCTATAAAAAGCGTGAAATAGACTACGGAATAACAGAAGAACAAATTCAAGATTTCGTCGAAAAATCTTCACCTGAAAGAGCTCTGGGTATCCACAATCCTCTGATCAAAGAAATCCTAAGTGCGCCATCTCAAGAATTACCAGAAATACAAGATGAACCAGAAGAATTAGTATCTGTTCCAGATGAGGAAGAGCCTGAGCAACAGATTAACATTAAAGGCGCAGAACTAGACGGGCACCAAGATTTTTTCTTAGGAGATGATGACACTTCAGTTGATGCTGATAGCATAGTAGATCTGATCGATAGTGAGTAGTGAAATTATAATTGATAAAGCCTTATGTCTACCTTCTCCTGATATTCAAGCCTTAGCATATGGCCGGATTGTTGCAACACTCTCTGGTGTTTCTTTGATAAACGGAGATAAATTTGCTTTATACCCTTCTGAATTAATACTTCCAAATTGGAATATTCAAAATTACTATCATCCAAACTTTTGGACGGTAGCTAAGAGTGTTATAAATAGTGAAGAAACAGGAAATTTAAAGATTTTATTTTGGGCTAAATCTTTGAGCTGTCAGATTTTAGATAGAGATTCTGATATCGAGGCCCTCTCAAATTTAGGCATCTGGAAATTAAATTTATTAGAGGATTTGATTGAAAAACGAAGGAATGTGATTTTAGCATTCTTGAGAGTATATAAGTTACCTCAACCACTTTCAATTCAAGGTGCTAACCTAGCGAAGGTTGGTAGATTTTTAAGCATTTCAAAATCTATCAGAATTGAAAAAAAATTTCCTGTTCTAGATGATGCGTTGTTTAATCATCATCTAGAGAATTGGCAGTGTCTGAATCCTCCTGAACATCCAAGCTTAGAAGAGTTGGAAGCTCTTCTATCTCACAGTAATAGCAGCTATGCTAAAGCCGCCCAAGAATTAAAATCTAACTTGAGAATTCTTTTGAGATGGCGTCCTGAGAATAATAACTTTATAACACGCAAAGATAATGCAAATTGGATACATGAAATTGCTGCTCTTGGAGAGCGTAGTAGAGAACTAGACGAAGGCAAAAGTAATTATCAAGCTGGTACAGATTTTGAGATTTCAGTTCGTAAAAGCCTTGAATATTTAGGATTTAAAATCGACTATGCTCACCGAGGTGGTGCAGGTGGCTTAGATTTGTCTTGTTCAGAGCCTTATACTTTAATCGGAGAGTGTAAATCAGGTCGGAAAATCCCTAATGATACTGCTATTCAACTCTTAAACTTAGGGACTTTGCGGCTTTCTAATAAAGAAACCTTCAATAAGGCTGTCAAAATAATTATCGGTCCTGGCAATCCAACTGATCAACTTGAAAAAGCTGCAAAGGTTCATGGTATGTCGATTATCAATCCCTATACATTAGAGAAATTAGTTCATTTACAGCATAAACATCCTGGTTCGATTGACTTGATTGAGTTAAAGCATTATCTGCTTGATGGCCGAGCAGATAGTGAAGTTTCACATTATATTGATCTTGTGAAAGATCGCCTTAGGCTGAGGGCCTATATTGTTACTCAAGTTAAACAGTATCTTTTAGATGCAAAGGCACAGGCAGCTAATCTTGATTCGTTACATGCAGTTTATATGGTTTCAAAACCACCAAAACGATTAAGTAGAGAGGAATTTCTCAATATTTTAATTGAGCTATCTTCTCCACTATCTGGATATTTAGGACGTTATCAGCAAGAAGATAATAGGGATTTCTTTTATTTCCTTAGAGATCTAGTAGTTGCAGAATAAAATTTGCCTGTTTCATAGCTATTGTAGGATCGGCAAACTGCAACGCGCTCATCAATTCCCTAAACTGGTCAGTCTAGACTCTCCACAATCCTGGGTTTACCGAAGCCATGAAAAGAGAATTTCACCCAATCGGGACGCACACCCCTATTAGCCATTCCCAAATTAAATATAGAGCAACCATAAAATCCATCGCGCCCATACAACAGGCAAAATAATGCTACTCATCAATGTAGCAACTCAGTTGATGGGCACGGGCTTTGGCCCTCTGCCCATCCTACATTTACTGAGAGGAAGATAGGGTGGCAACACACCAAGCATCAATTGTCAACACCCTATGTACAAAGCTATCACTGCCCACCATCAAAATTTGTCGCTGCTGCAATGTAGTCTCGAGATTAAAATGCCTGGGGCTGGTCTTTTCTGGAAACCGATAAAAAATCTCTATAGATAGAATCAAAATCCTTATCAACCCAAAGGCTGGCCAGAAAGCATCTGTAGCCTGATTTACAGATGATAACTTCTATACCTCGATTAAATAGGGCAAATCGATAGGAGCTGTCCTAGCCATGACGCCTTACATCATCTGGCTCAAAAGATTTTCTCTAACCTGTGCGATCGCACTTTCCACTGGCTTTATTGCATCTTGCTCAGTCCCGACTGACGGTGAATCCGCCAGTTCATCCTCAGGGTCTGGCGAGGTGATTCGAATCTCCATTGGCACCCAAGATCAGGTGATTAATACCGCCGTTGGGGGAGCGACTGTACGGGAGCTGGGGTTGTTAGAAAAGCATCTTCCCACGACCGGAAAGTATGAAGGAGTGGAGTACAAAATTGAATGGTCTAGCTACACCTCCGGCCCGCCCATTACCAACAAAATGCTCGCCGATCAGATTGATATTGGCCTCATGGGAGATTTTCCCGCTGTGATCAATTTGATTAAATTCCAAGAAGAAGGGGACGATGTCGTCTCAACCTTTATTGGCACCCTGGCTTATAGTCCAAATGGGGCAGGCAATGCGGTGGTTGTGCCCAAAGATAGTGACGCCACCTCTCTGGCCGATCTCAAAGGGGGCGCCGTATCAGTTCCCTTTGGCTCCGCCGCCCACGGCATGCTCTTAAAGGCCTTGAATGATGCGGGCATCAATCCTGAAACCGATGTAAAACTGATCAGTCAGGCGCCTGAAGTCGGCGGCACTAGCCTACGAACCGGACAAATTGACGCTCACGCGGACTTCGTTCCCTTCGGCGAATTGTTCCCCTACCGAGGATTTGCTAAAAAGATCTTTGACGGCGCCCAGACGGGAGTCCCCACCCTCCACGGCATCGTCGTTCGCTCCGATTTTGCTGAGGCCTATCCCGAAATTGTCCAGGCTTATATGAAAGCCGTCTTAGAAGCAAACCAAACCTTTCAAGAAAAACCGGAAGAAATTTCCGCCATGATTGAAGAATGGTCCGGTATTGAGAAAGAAGTGGTCTACATGTTCTTAGGCCCCTCCGGACTCCAACCGATTAACCCCTCCATTGGCGAGGTTCAGTTAGAGGCGCTGAAAAACAGCATCGCCACCTTAATCAGCCTGGGTAAGATTAAATCGCCCGTTGACCCAGAAGATGTGACTCAGTGGGTGGATGAAGGCTATCTGAAACAGGCGATGGAACAGATGGGGCTGGATTACGACGAGGTGATTGAAGCCGGTGAAACCTATGTCATCACTGGGAATGACGCCTTGACCGACGAGCCCATTGAAGACCCCAAGATGGCGGCTCAGTTTTGGGTTCAAGCCGAACCGACAGTCACAAACTTTGCCTCGATCCCCAATATGATCAAGCAGCTCAATCAATTGCAGGATGAGGGCAAAGCGGCTGATGTGATCTTTGTGCACGATCGCAATAAGGGTTGGAAGCTCTTTGCTGAAAACTCTTATTACGTCACCAACGGCGATGAAGTGTCCGCCTTTTTGCTGGAAGCGGACGCTAAAACGTTCGCCGCAGAGTCCGGTGGTCAGGTCACCACATTCAAAAGTCTGCTGCAAACCTACGCTAGCATCCCACAGCCTGCTAAGGTTAGCCAATTGACGATGGATGATCTGCGTCAAGCGCTGCAGTCTGCTGTTCCCGCGTTTGCAGGCTAAGGTGAGTCCGCAAGCGCGATTTCCATCCTAAATCGTTACTTTAATCTGTAATGTCTCAAAGCAGGCTTTACCCCCTCTAACTCCCCCTTGCAAAGGGGGAGGACCGGAGTTTCCCCCCTTTGCAAGGGGGGATTAAGGGGGGTGAGCCAGAATTTGCACTTCCAATCGAGTTCTATGCACACCGTAACCTTGGCAAGAGAGAGGAACGATGTTTCCCCCCTTTGCAAGAGGGGATTAAGGGGAGTGGAGTCAGATTTGCACTTCCAATCGAAATCTGTGAATATGGCAGTTAAAAAAGGGGGGGGATCGGATTCAAAGTTCCCCTTTTGTAGGCTTTGCCTTCTCGAAGAGTAGAGGGATTTAGGGGGATGGGATCGAGCCACCTTTCACGATCGGTGTCGAGAGCTTTATCCATCGTGGGTTAGCTTGGAAAGCAGTGACTAACGACACCCTAAATAGCGTTAGCACCAGACATCAATGGCGTAGGGGGCATTGGCGAAATTTGACTGACTATCCTGGAAACAACAAGTGCAGTCAATACGAACATCAATAAAATGGAAAGGAATTCAGATTTCATGTCAGGATTGCCTCCTTTTAGGGTTGCGGGTTTAACGTGAGGGACCTGAGACTAACAAGGCCGCTTGCACTCGTTCATTGCGAATTTCGCCTGCGTGGGTAACACAAGCGCTTTCAATAATGTCGTCCTCAAAATTGAGTTGGAGGGAATTGTCTTTCACCAGAAGCTTCAACAGAGCCAGTAGATTCTTAGCGTAGAGCTGACTGGCTTGGACAGACATGGTGGCAGGAAGGTTGATCGGCCCCATGATAGTGACGCCGTTAGGTTGACAGATATCTCGACCGGATTGGGTATAGGCGCAGTTGCCGCCTTGCTCAGCAGCGAGGTCAACAATGACTGACCCCGCCTTCATCCCATCTACCATGCCTTCGGTGACGATCAGGGGTGCCTTTTTACCAGGAACCTGGGCGGTCGTCACGACGATGTCAGACTGTTGAACATGCTCGGTGAGAATCTGTTGAATACACTCCTGGCTGGTTTGAGTCATAGCTTTGGCGTATCCGTCGACAGTAGCGGTTTCTTCCTCCAAAGAAATATCAATAAAATTAGCCCCCAGGCTCTGCACCTCTTCTTTAACGGCTGGGCGAATGTCAAATGCTTTGACCACAGCGCCCAGGCGACGAGCGGTTGCGATCGCCTGCAGCCCTGCTACGCCAGCCCCGATCACCAGAACTTTGGCGGGGGGGATTGTCCCTGCCGCCGTCGTCATCATGGGGAAAATGCCGGGGAGGGCCGCCGCCGCCAGCAACATCGCCTTATACCCGGCCAGAGACGCTTGGGAGGACAGGGCGTCCATACTCTGGGCGCGACTGGTGCGGGGAATGAACTCCATACTGAAGGCAGTCACCTGTCGCTCCGCCAGCTGCTGAATCAATTCGGGGGCGCCTAAGGGATTGAGGAAGGTAATTAATGTGGCGCCCGGTTTTAGCCAGTTGATTTCTGGATAACCATCACGATGATGGGGCGGACGAATCTTCAGCAACACATCGGCTTCACTCCAGAGTCGAGCTGGATCAGCGATTATACTCGCACCGACAGCGCTGTAGTCGGCATCCGAGAAAAAAGCGTCTTCTCCGGCCCCAGTCTCGACCCAAACATCTAGACCCTGGTTAACAAGGCGAGAGACGGCGGTAGGCGCCATCGCCACCCGGTGTTCTCCAAACTCAATTTCTTTCGAGATTGCAATTTTCATAAATGCTCCTTGATCGTTTAGGCATGTGCAGTGTGGGCAAGGTTGATAGTCAGGCCGTCTTGATGCATATGATTGAACAGTCGCCAGTAATAATGTTCTGGCAACCCACAGGTGATAGCGCCTCGGAGAACTACATTGATATACCAATCATTAGGAGCCAGTTCTGTAGAGAGTTTATTGACCACGACATAAGTGCGGACATCTTTATAGAATTTCCCCTGACTGTAGATATCAACTAACTCATGACGATAACTGTCTTGGTGAACGGCCTCTCGTTCATCCAAATATCGACTCAAACGCCAGGGCAAATGGTAGAGGACGCCATGAACCTCACTTGCGGGATCTTTGACCACATCGAGTGCGCCGCAGCGCCTTTGGGGTGAATAGTAATAAAATCCCAGGCGATACCCTTTGAGGGTTGCTGGCCCGATTACATACGAGTGAGTGTTCTCGCCAAGGGATCGTTTCAAGTCAACTGGACACATGCAGGATCCGTAGGCGAAGTAGTAAAATTTTGCTTCTGTCGCCGTAAATGTTGAGGCGTTTCGAGTCATTGAAACTGGAGAATCAGGCTGCACGGTCAACATTTGATCGATTTCCTACAAGTGGCCGTAATGCTTTTCCAGCAACGCTGGAATTAACTGAGGTCGAAGATGACGGTGACGGTGTTTTCCCGGCATGATCACTAAATTGGGGGCAGAGGAGCAGCATTTCATGCATCCCGTGCGCTCAATCCTGACCTTTCCTTGGAGATTGCGATCGCGCAATGCCGTTTCTAGCGATCGCAACAGCTGCTTTCCTCCCTTCTTACAGCACTTCGACTTCTGACACAGTAGAATCTTGGCTTCAGATCCGACCGATGCAGTCTTAACTGTTGGCGGAACCTGGCTCAAGATCTGGGGCAAAGGACTCGGGGGAAGCTCAGAGGATTGATCCGACTCGACCGGCAGGGAGATCACTCGACGGGCTTTGAGCTTTAGTTCACCTGTCGCCCGATCGAGCTGGCCTCGCCCCAATACCTGAACGCGGTCGCCCGGTTGCAATATCAAACGCAGCGAAGTCCGCAGCTCTTTAGGCAGTTTAATTTGCACATTTTCCTCTGAGAATCCTAACCAAAGGTATTTCAGCTTGCCCGGTTTATGACCCCAAAATCCCAGGAAGCGGCCCTCAAAGTTGAAGTCCCATGATTGTTGATAATCGGAATGTCCCATTGAATTACTCTCATAGCTATTAGGGATTCGTGTAAAAATGAAATCCCAGTAGAAGACGGTGGATGGGCAGATGGGTGGATGCGTGGATGGGATCTATTTAGCTGCAGATTCTTTGAGCCCCTGTTTTTGTCTTGATCAAGATAGTCGTCTTGCGTCCACCGTCTGGGGCAATTGTAAGGATTCTAGACCGCCAGCAATGGCGAGTTCCCAACCATTGGCCAATGTGACGACGGTGTTTTCGCCTGATTGGGTCTCATAGACGACCTCTTCTTCAAGATCTTTTTTGGCGACGTAAGCCAGCAGTTTACCGGCGTCATTATGACGTAACATGACTTTCATAGTGTTTGCCTCAATAGGTTAATGGGGTCATTGGTCATTGGTTATTGGTCATTGGTTATTGGTCATTGGTTGCTGGTCGTTGGTTGTTGGTTGTTGGTCGTAAGGTAAGTAACAAATAACAAGTAACAAGCGGCAAGCGGCAAGCGGCAAATGGCAGGAGACAAGTACAAATGACAAGTGACAAATGACAAGTAACAAATGACAAGTAACAAATGACACCTAGTTTTTAAGAAGCTTCAACTGGCTCCAGTTCTTTCTTGCGGCAACCGACCATATTCCCATTTTCGAGAAAATGTACGGCGTAAATATAAGAGGTCTGCAAATATGTGCCGATACTGACGATGTAACCGACATCGCCTTTCTTAGCCAGAGGTGCGCCAATGTCTTGACCAGGGAAGGTGCCATCGTTGCGAATCAGCTTGCGGACACGCACTTTTTGACCAATTTCAAAGGCCGGGGGTAAGTCTAACTCTAATTCATCCAACTGCATGGGTTTTCCTTGCTTGGGGCACTAAGCTTAAGATTTCTTCTGGTGTTAGGTCGCGTTTGGCTTGAACTGACCAACTGCGGATCGCGTCTAACACTGATTGGATGTCTGAAGCATCCAAGATAACGCCGTACTGACCTAGGACTTTGTTCAACAGATGCCGCCCAGAGTGTTTACCCACGATAAAGCGGCGTTCCCAGCCGACCTCCCGTGGATCAAACGGTTCGTAGGTAGTCGGGTCTTTCATGACGCCATGGGCGTGGATGCCCGATTCATGGGCGAAGGTATTCTGACCGACGATGGGCTTCCAGGGATGGACTGGACAGTTAGAGGCTCTGGCGACTAGACGCGATAGCTCGCGCAAATGCTTGGTGTCAACGCCCAACCGAATACCGTAGATGCGTTTGACCGCCATGACCACCTCTTCCAAGGCGGCATTGCCAGCTCGTTCGCCGACGCCATTCACCGTGGTGTTAACCGATAGAGCGCCTGCCTTGATCCCCGCTAAAGCGTTTGCAGTGGCTAATCCCAGGTCGTTGTGCGTGTGCATTTCTACTGGAATTGATAGAACTGAGGCCAGGTTTTGCACTTTCTGATAGGTAGTGAGCGGATCGAGAATACCCACGGTGTCGCAAAAGCGAAACCGAGATGCTCCCCACTCCTGGGTGTATTGGGCGGCGTCTAACAAAAAATCATCATCTGCTCTGGAGGAATCTTCCCCCCCAACCATGACCGTTAGTCCCTGGTCAAGGGCAAAGTTGATTGTGTCCCGGAGCTGTTCCAACATGGCCCGCCACCGCCCCTGAAACTTTGCTGCAATCTGAATGTCGGAGACGGGGATAGAAATATGGACACGCTTCAGTCCACAGGCGATTGAGGCCTGAATATCGGAGATTACAGCTCGGTTCCAACCGAGTAATTGAGCATTGAGCCCCAGGTTGGCGATCGCGGTGATCGCCTGCGCCTCCTCCTGCCCCATTGCGGGAATCCCGACTTCTAACTCTTGAACGCCGATGGCGTCTAAGAATTTTGCAATCGCAACTTTCTCCTCTATTCCAAAGGCAACGCCTGCCGCTTGTTCACCATCCCGGAGGGTAGTGTCATTGATTTGAATTGGATGAGTTGATGTTTGTTTAATCATGATTCTGCCTCAAAGGAGCGATTCGGTGGACTCAAAACCCAGGACTCAGGACTCGTTATGCTTAGCTCATAGGTTTAAGTCCTGCCGTATCCGGCGCTGATCTCTTGTCGAGAGTGCATTCATCTGAGACTTTACCGGCCAAGAAACGATGTGACTAAACTGTCTTCCGCTAAGAAGTGGTCTAAATGGAACGCCCGGTCTTCGGTCGCCAAGAGGATTTGCTCGTACAGATAACGGGTGGCGCGATCGCCAACACTTTCTGTCTGGGCGGCCTGACGGCGAATTAGATCGATAACAGCTTGTTCTGCCTGCAGGTCATGTTCAACCATCTGACGGCAAGTAAACGCCCCATCAGGCTCAGGGGTAAAGCTGCATAGCTCCGCCATGACCGCAAAGCTACTGACTGGAATCCCCCCTAGCCCATTAAGTCGTTCGGCCAGATTGTGGGCGTGATCCTTAACCGCTTCATAGCTCTCTTGAAAGAACTCGTGCAGCGAGTAAAATTCGGATCCCTCCACCACAAAGTGGTGTTTTTGATACTGCAAGTAAAGTGCTTGGAAACTAACGTAGGCGAGGTTCAAACCTTCGCAAACGGGAACAGTGACTTCTTTCCCAAAGCCAACTGGATTATTGCCGACTTGACCGAATGCTTGCACAGTTGCTTGTTGTTGTGTCATGGGTTGTCTCCTTGTGATTGAGTAAACTATTTAGTATGCAGGGAACATCTTAGATTGGACGTCTCAGTTGTTTTGTTTGCAGGTAACCTCGGTATGCCAACAACGATCTAGCCAAGTCACGAGTTCTTGACGTGAGGCCACAAATTGCTGTACTGTGCTTCGCACTAGAATCAACGCTAGCGCGTGATTCACATCGACTCGCAGGGAGCCATCCTTGAGACAGGCGCAAGGAATGTGCAACTCCTGCAGGCGGCGGTGAATGCTCCAGCGATCGACTCGCGAGATCGCAAGCGCCTGCCCAACCGAAACATCTTCATTAGTAGGCTTTTTCATCGATTTGACTCCAGATAAATTTTGGTTATTGGTTATTGGTTATTGGTCATTAGTCATTGGTCATTGGTCATTGGTTAAGTAACAAGTGACAAATGACAAATGACAAATGGATTTTGACTTCAACCTCAGAGGCAATTACACCTTCAAGGTTTTAAGTGTCTCGCTCTAAGCAAATATCCATTTTCAAGCTGTTTAATTCCTGTTCGAGATGTTCAATTCGCTCGATTAAGCTGCGAATCACCGTGGCTTCTGCATCTGGAATTCGACCATGCTCCAAGGGACAGGTTGGAGTATTTGAGCGGCAAATATTGCGGCCGGGAACACCGACAGCTGTACAATTTGCAGGCACATCGCGCAAAACGATAGATCCGGCTCCAATCCGGGCATAGTCGCCAACCTGGATATTGCCTAGAACTTTGGCTCCTGCGCCCACCACCACATGGTTGCCGATGGTCGGATGGCGCTTACCCTTTTCTTTGCCTGTACCGCCCAAAGTAACACCCTGATAGATCAGCGTGTAGTCCCCGACGATAGCCGTTTCACCAATCACCACACCCATTCCGTGATCAATCACGACCCCTCGGCCAATCTTGGCTCCAGGATGAATCTCAATGCCGGTCAGAAATCTGGCTGTGTGTGAAATCAATCGGGGGAAAAAAGGTATGCCGCTCTGATGTAGTCTGTGAGCCAGACGATGACAGACCAAAGCGTGCAAGCCTGGATAGCAAAGGAGTACCTCCAGCCAGTTCCGAGCCGCCGGATCGCGCACAAAGATAATGTGCAAATCTTCCAGTAGCGGATTCTCTTGCAATCTCTCCCACAGTGGGCTGAGAAAACGCCAGCCTCGGAATAACTTGAGTCGGTCAGGCGGAGTTTTCATTTTAGGTGAGGAATACTCAACGGCCCCAGAGGTAAGAGAAGTCGCTACCGAGTTTTCCTCAGAGGAACGCAGCGTACTGGCGTAACTCTCTGAAGGAGCTGAAAGCTTCTCCGACCGAGCGGCCTGATGGATTGGAAATTGATTAGTAAACCGTAGCATCGCTCTCTGGGGTTGCAGGCGAAATCATTTCTACTGCTTATACCAGTCACCTTTCAAAGCGGCGTTGCAACCGTTGCGGATCGGAATTACTAGAAGTATTAGCTAATGTACTCGGTCCCCTAACCCTGAAATATTAGGTATTTGAAAAAAACTTAGGGTAGGGGGGCGAGTATTTTTGAGCAGGGGTGCAAGTATTTATAGGACAGGGGACTTGTAATTCTGTACTCAACCCCAAGCCCTTCTACAAGGACCCTAAGGGTGAAGATTATAGTTATTTTTAGATCGTTACGAGTGTACTCAAATCTTCAGTTTTGACTGAATTAAACTATCAACCCAACGGTTATTTCGAGGTAGGTAGTGGAACTAATGAGATTTTAGATCGAATATCGGGAAAAGTCAGTATTTCATTAAAAAAAAGAAAGATAAATGCTATCTTGTATACAGCAATAAAATTTGCACTGATTATCAGCTTCAAATGACTACTAATTTTAAAAAAATTATCGAAAAAATCCTGTATTTGACAAAAAAAAGAGGCAAAATGCTATCTTATATACAGAAATAAAATTTTCACTGATAATCAGCTTCAAATTACTCTCATCATTGCCAGGATTATTGCCTGTTTGAGTACTGATTAATACCTCTGAAAAATTGGCGAAAAAACGCCTAAATACTTACTATGGCGGGATTTAAGTTGAGTACATAAATGGTCGAACCCATTGCCATAAATACTCATACCCTGGCCTAGAAATACTCACACCCCTACCCAAAAGAAAATTTGAGTGCTTATCAGGCAAGCATTTGAGGGATTGAGTACATCGTTAATTATCTAATAAATCCTATCGGGAACAGGTCCAGGATTTAGCTTTTACAGGCCTGATATAACTTCCCTAACGCCAAACACAAAACCCGTTTAACGGAGGTCTCAGTTTAACGACTGTACTTCTTATCGGGTTAAGTGGACGTAATCAATCAAGTACTCCGCACTGCACTTTAAGATCCAAGTTGTGTCTACTTATCTGAACTCCAGTATCTCCAACTGATTTGTGACCATAAATCAAGGATTATCTAGTCTGCGTAGGCAGGTTACAGAGGTAGGCGCAACTTGATTTCTAGAACCAAGAAGGGATTATTAATCTCCTACAGTGTGCGCTTGACTTGCATATCCGCTCAGGCGTTAGTCAGTCGTTATGAATTATGGGAATTCTCCATGACACCACCACCCCCTTCCGCATTGTTATCTGCACCTGATGCGAAGACAACGCCAAAAGAAACTGCGACAACCCTAACGCCTGTAAAAGAAAAAAAGTCTAAAGGGAGTTGTGGTTGTAGCTCTAATAGCTCCACACCCCAAGAGTTAGATGAGAAAATGCGGGCGCGGATTGAAAAACATCCTTGCTACAGTGAGGAAGCCCATCACCACTATGCCCGCATTTTCTCATCTAACTCTTGGGGTGTGGAGCTATTAGAGCTACAACCACAACTCCCTTTAGACT
>JASJDH010000245.1 GCA_030065175.1 Leptolyngbyaceae cyanobacterium MO_188.B28
TGTTTCTCTGAACCTGTCCATCATCTATCTATGTCCGTCAAGCTATTGGAAGGGCGTTCTGAGACCTTCTGTGGAGTCGTATGTCAAATACTTGACAAATCCCATAACTGGGTGGATGGGTGGATGGGTAGATGGGTGGGAAAGGAGGAAGGGAAAAGTAATAAGTTTCTAAAATCCAAAATCCAAAATCTAAAATCTAAAATTCTCTGGGGGGATGGGGAAGATGGGATATTTAAGCTGCGGTTTCCGTAGGTTCTTTAGTTGGGTTTCAAAGATTCATGGATATTTAAATGGTGTTCATGAACACTTAAACTTTTATAAACTCTTAAATGAAGATACTGGACAATTAGCAATCTGAATGCGTGTAGTGAGGGTTTAGTTATCTAGATTCACCCGGATTTCCCACAGGTTCAACCGAAAATCGTATGAAACTTTCCTGCAGCCCCCTTTCACCTTTTTCAAAGAGTGTCTCATGTCCGCCCAGTCTTTATTTCTTCAATTAAGTTGGCAAGATCCGGAAACGGATGAATTTCAGCAACGCCAGTTGGCGCCCCCAGTTGCGATTGGGCGAGATGTGGGCCAGATGCCCGATCAGCTAGATGGTCAACCCGTTGCTCACTTAGATTTAGCAGATCGGCAAATCTCTCGGTTTCACGCCTTGATTACGGTAATCAACCAAAGGCTCTATGTCATCGACCAGAGCGCCAATGGCACCTTTCTCAACGGACAGCCCATCCGCCAGAAACGCCAAGCCTTTTCCAGTCGGGACACCTTGAGAATTGGGTCCTATAAGATCACCGTGGCCATGCAACAAGAACAAGACCTCAACGCCACAGAAATCACTGGCCGCACCGAACGCAGTAATTATCAGGGCCGCGCCGTTCAAAATATGGAATCAGCGGACCAAAACACCATGGCGATTTGGCTGATCGGCATCGTCATGTTGCTGGTCATTGGCCTTGGCACCTGGTTCGGAGTTCGCACATTGCTGGAGCGGGCTCGTCCTCAAGCGCCAGAAACCTCATCGACGACACCGTCTGAGATCGGCCAACTTCAATGAGTTCTGAGTTCAACTAATGGCTTTTCTTAGGCAGCAGGACGGCGCTATCTCCCTTAAAGGCATAGGTCGGCGCGTTAGGGGAATTCCAGGCAGGATGCAGGGGGTAATCTCCCAATTTCTAACCCGCCTAGGTTGGCGATCGCCCCGCCGCCAGCAGCGTTGGATCGCTTTCAGTTTAGGGATTCTGACGCTGCTATTGGTGCTAATCATTCCCCCTGTTCAAGCCCAGAACGAAAAAACGACAAGCCTCGAAAAAGCGCCAGTGGTTGTCAATGGTCAAGTTTTGTTCGAGGTTGGGGGCGCAGGGAGTTTTACAGCGGCTGAACGGGCTGAAAAAATCAACACAGACTTACGGCAGATAATACGATGGAAGGAATCCCCTCTAATTGTTGTTGATTCAACCGGTAAACTCACCACAATTAAAGCGGAATCTCAACGTCAAAGTGACTCTGGAAGCGAACCCAGAACGCTTACCCTGGTAACCATTACTTCAAAGGATGTTTTCCCAGGCGCCGAGCCGGATAAAGCCCAAAACTGGCGGGATACGATCGAACGGAAGGTTCAGCAAGGCCGATGGGAAAGAACCTCGGATTATCGCCGACAAGCATTAATCATTGTGGCTGGGGTGATCGCGATCGCCGTCATGATCCACCTGGCCTTGAGTTTTTTGGATCGCCTGATATCTCACCGACTGAGGCAATGGCTGGCTCGCCCCACTCTACCTGTATCCAACTGGGAAAGCTCCTCAAAGTTACTACTAAAGCTGACCTTTTTAGGACTTCAGATGGGGTTATGGGGCGCTGTGGGCTTTTACATCAGCGACCTATTCCCAAAATTTCGCAGTTGGCGCTATCAACTCGGTAACTTTCTCAACTCGCCCATTCTACCGTTAGGGCAACACAACTATTCCGCCCAAGCCCTGCTCTTGTTGGCGGCCTCCATCGTCGGTCTATGGTTTCTGGTAAACGCCTTAACCCGATTCCTAGAATCCTACGTATTGCGACAAACGGGCGCCGATCCAGCCCTGCAGGAAGCCATCACAACCCTGACGAAATATATCCTGCTTTTTCTCGGCCTGATTGTACTGCTGCAAATCTGGAAGTTTGATGTCAGTTCCTTCACCATTCTGGCGAGTATCTTGGGGGTTGGAATTGGTTTTGGCGTTCAGAATATCGCCAACAATTTCATCAGTGGTTTGATCATTACCGTAGAACGTCCGATTCAAGTGGGTGATTTTGTCAATGTCGGCGATTTGACTGGAACTGTTGCGCGAATCGGCGCCCGCAGCACGGAAATCTGCACCCGAGACCGCGTCACCATTATTCTGCCAAACTCCCAGTTTTTGGAGAACGCCGTAATTAATTGGAGCCATGGCGATTCGATTTCGCGGCTCCGGATTCCCGTGGGGGTGGCCTATAGCTCAAACATTAGCAAGGTAAAACTCGCTCTCTTTGAAGCCGCTAGAACCCACCCAGATGTATTGGTTTCGCCCAAACCTCAAGTTTGGTTTCAGGAATTTGGCGACAGCGCGCTGGTATTTGAACTCTTGGTATGGACCGGCGACCCTAAACAACAGCCCCGGATCAAAAGCGATCTCAATTATCGGATTGAAGCAAGTTTACGACGCCATGAAATTGAGGTGCCCTTTCCCCAACGGGATCTGAATGTGCGTTCTCCTCATCTAGATACTTTCATGCATACCTGGATACAGCGGCACGCTTCCCCCTCGCTATCCTCTCAGAATCCGTTGCAGAATCAAGAGCAGTTGAGTCAATACACTGCCGGGCTCCCTGCGATCGCGGCCGCTAATTCTCACAGTGATACTGACACTGACACTGACACTGAAGTTACTGTTACGACGACTATCCAGAAGCCCCAATTAACTGAACCAGAATTGAAAACCTTAGCGCAACAGATGCAAGGGGATGGAGGGGTTGACATCAAAGACCATCACTATCGCGCAAACATTTTCCCAAACTCCTTCACAGGCTCAAACGCTGTCGCCTGGTTAATTCAAACACAGGATTGCACGCGAGAAGGTGCGATCGCCATCGGCCAACAGCTCATGGCGCGAAACCTGATTCACCACGTCTTAGATCAAGCCCCCTTCCAAGATGGATACTTGTTCTATCGATTCAATCAAAAAGGCGGCTTGTAATTTAAGCTCCCTTATCATCCATCCACCCATCCACCCATCCACCCATCCACCCCTCTATATTTACCCCCCTAATGGCTCTCAATCGCTAAGCGCACCTCCTGGCCATAGGAAATCTCTAAGGTATGGCCATCCGGATCTCGAATATAGGCCCAGTAACCCACAGGAGCCCCCCGATCAGAGGGACCGTCTATCAATATCCCCTCTGAACTTGCTTGACGGCAGAGGCGATCAATCTCCTCTCGACTCTCACACGCAACTCCAAGATGGGAATTGGGGCAAAGGGAGCTACTGACCTTAGCCGTCTGAATTAGGACAATCACAAAGGGTCGCGTTAAGTCACTAATCCAAACTACATCAACGTTATTGACCGAATCAGTGCGGCGATGCACAACCTGCATCCCGGCATATTTCTGATAAAACGCGATGCTGTTGTCAATGTTGCTCACTTCTAAGGCAATGTGTGTAAATCCGAGATCAGGCATGGGAAACGCTCCCTTAGCATCAAGCCATATCGAATACCAACACCTCCACCTTATCAGCCGCTCCCGTCAACGTAATCCTCTCTTCCTCAGAAACCGCAGCGCCATCACCCGCCGCCAGTACCTGGCCATTTAGAGAAACCGCTCCCCGAGCCACCTGCACCCATAATGAGCGTCCATCCGCAATGGAATGGCTCACCTGATCCCCCTCTGATAAATTCGCTGCATAAAGATCCACATCCTGGTGAATCGTCACCGACCCATCTCGACCCTCCTGAGATCCCACGAGCCTCAACTGGCCCTGTTTCTCTTCCACCTCAAAATGAGTCTGCTCATAGCTCGGCTCAAGTCTCCGCTGATTCGGCAAAATCCAGATCTGCAGAAAGTGAACGGGCTCCATTTTAGACGCATTATATTCGCTGTGCATAATCCCCGCGCCAGCCGACATGCGTTGCACATCGCCTGGGCGAATAACCGACCCATTGCCAATGCTGTCTTTATGTTCCAAAGCCCCCTCTAGAACATAGGAAATAATTTCCATATCTCGGTGACCATGAGTCCCAAACCCTTGACCGGGCTGCACCTTATCTTCATTGATCACCCGCAGAGCTGAAAACCCCATATGGCTCGGATCGTAATACTCGCCAAAGGAAAAGGTATGACGACTATCAAGCCAGCCAAAATTAGCAACGCCTCGTTCATTAGCAGGTCGAATCGTGATCATGACAGCCACCTCTCAACTTAATGAATAGATGTTTTCAACAACCATTTCGAGATAGTTACATTATGAATTGAATCCAATAAAAAGACAATATTTAAACAAATAAACAGACTGTCTCTTTTTTGGATACAATAAGGCCATCCTAAGTATTGAAAAAATCGGGACTTGCTTAATTCTCCATACCAGAAGTTTTGGTCATTGGTCATTGGTCATTGGTCATTGGTCATTGGTCATTGGTCATTGGTCATTGGTCATTGGTCAGAGGATTTTGGATTTTGGATTTTGGAAACTGGTTACTTGTTACCTGTCACTTTTCCCTTCCCTCTTTCCCACCCATCTACCCATCCACCCATCCACCCATCCACCCCTGCTCTTCTCCCCCAAACTCAACCTATGGATAAATTCGATAGTCTCCGAGCCTTCACCCAAGTGGTTAATTCAGGCGGTTTTGCTGCAGCGGCCCGAGAAATGGGGCTGTCGCGATCGGCAGTGAATAAATTGGTGATTAACTTGGAGGATGACCTTGGCGTTCAACTGCTGCACCGCACCACTCGACGGGTCAGCCCAACTGCAACCGGATTGGCGTTTTTTGAGCGATGCGTGAATATTTTGGCGGATTTGAAAGATGCTGAACAAGCCGTCGCCCAACTCCATAGCGAACCGAATGGGACCCTCAGGATCAATGCGCCAATGTCGTTCGGAACCTTGCATCTGGCGTCTGCCCTGGCGGATTTTTTGAGTCAGTATCCTGACCTTCAGGTGCAGCTGACCCTGGAAGATCGATTGATTGATCCGCTGGAGGAAGGGTTTGATATCACTGTCCGCATCTCTAAGCCGACTGTATCCCCCAGTTTGATTGTCCATGAAGTGGCGCCTGCAAAGCGGATGCTCTGCGCCGCCCCAAGTTATCTAGAAAAGCACGGCGTCCCATCCCATCCCAATGAACTGAAGGCCCATTCCTGTTTACATTATGGCCATCTGAACAGCAAATATCAGTGGACGCTGTGGGGACCAGCGGGGGAGGAAGCGATCGCGATTCAAGGGGCGTTATGCTCCAATAACGGGGAAGTCCTCCGAGAGGCCGCTGTAAAGGGGCTAGGCATTGCATTGCTGCCGACTTTCATTGTGGGCGAGGCCCTAGAGCAAGGAGCCCTTGAAACCGTGTTGCCTGACTATCGACCGTTAGAGCTCTCACTGTGCGCGATCTATCCAGTAAACCGCCATCTATCCACCAAAATCCAGCTATTCACCGAATTTCTGCGAGACCGCTTTGGTTCTTAGCACTTCAATGAAACTCCTCCAATGTCAGCACTTTGGATTGGGCTTGCACCATTTCGGGATTGCCTCCAAATTGGCCAGTTCAATAGGTTACCTTCATTTTATCGGGTGAATTGCAGTCTGATGAACTGAAAGCCTTATTTATGAGCCAACGTGTATGAGACATCGTGTCAGCTTAAACAAACAGTGTTTCCACCAGAAATAGCGCACCAAGCGCTGCGCCAATCCAAATTAAGGGCAACCACCACCTAGCTGATTTTTGACCATTGCGTATAGAGCGTTGGAAATGGGGTTTCTCACTTTTATAAAGACTGATTGCAACCAAGCCATTGAGCAAAAATCTGAACCGCAATGCACTCGATTCTTCTATAGTCGGAGCCAATAGTGTAGCGACTAGGATCAAACTTGATAAAGCAGCCAAAGTTATGCCTCTCCAACGGTGACCCCGCCGAAAAACATTAATGCCATATAGAAGAGTACCCACAAACAAATTTATGAAAAGACAATAGCCTGCCAACACACGAGGGCCATAGCACGGCTTGCTTGGAGATAATTCCGCTTCAGATTCTTGCAAGTCATCTGATATCCAGCAACTGTATCCCAGGAAATTATATTTTCCACTCATAAAACTGCTAATCCATAAACCCCAATTGAATCTTGACCATATTTTTGTATTTTGATTTTTGATTATATATATAGATAGAAATTTCAAGGACTTATAAATCCTGTTTACTTATAAAGCATCTAGGTTTATACACTTTTTACCATGGATTCAAATCAGTTCTTAATATTGATTGGCGTCAATGAATAATTATTTTTTTTTATGCTAAGCCAAACTCACTTATTGCCTCCACTCCCTGTCCGGAAAATTGGAGCTTACTAACCCAAGATTTTCTGCTGCCTTTAAAGAAATATCTGGAAGATTATGGCGTATTTCCTCCCCTGTTCTTAGGGGCTTTAACGCCTCTACAACTGCTGGAATCGGCTCTGGAAGGATGACCTGAAAATCTGCTTCCTCAAGAAATCGAATCCTGAAGGCTAATCTTTACTGGGATGGGGTAAATTGAGCCTCACCCCCTTCTCGACTGCCCCTGGCGTCAATACGGCGCCAACCGACTTTGGGTAAATAAACTGCGTTAAATCCATGCAAAGGGGTATAGAGCCCCCTATCCACCGATACTTAATCGCTGATAGCATAGCCCTGTCGTCAAATTATTCGCCCGTAGCAATGCGGCTAACAGGTGACTTTTGGCATAGCAATTCCTGTTCGGTATAGATGGACGTCAGAAGCACGACAGGTTAGGGGATGCAGCTAATAATCATAGCTATGATGAATCTGATCAAGAATCCATCCAAAGCAAGCGTTTGAAATTTCTTCAGGCATTCCATGGTTTGATGCAATTTTTTGGGCAAGGTCTACCATTGCTGGATGTTTCCAGTCAATCACTTTGCTAGTTTGCAAATACGACTCCAGAGGGACTGCTAAAAATGCTTGACATAATTTTCTCACAGACAAGATTTAGCTTTGTAGAGTGGACATCAACGTGTAACATTCACCGGCGCTGAAGATGACAACACCCCAAACTAGACAAACCGCCAAAGATGCTTTGCGACGCACCCTCGCTGACCATGCAGGCGACACGAAGCATAAAGCTGTCATGGCGGCTATTCAAGATTTAGTCCAGCTCAATCCAACCTCCGCCCCGGCCCGTAACGCCGCTCTCCGAGATGGCAACTGGCTCCTGATCAATGCGCCTAACTTCCCAGATGGCGAACTCCAAGCGGATGGCCGCCACCTTTATACTTTAGGGCGATTGGCTTTCAATATGTTTCAGCCCAAAACTTTGAAAGTCGCCATTGACCGGGTTTTCCAACCGATACTGCCCATAGATGACACGCAGCGAACCCATGACATTTGGGTAGACTTTACGATCGCGGATGATGCAGTTCCTCCCCTAAAAGGCGTTGTTCGGAACTTGGGGGTTTGTCAGCCTTACAGCGATGACTCATTGCAGGTGCGGTTTACAGGCGGCGTGCTTACACCCCAGCAGGATACCGATTTAGAAGCTTGGAAGCAGGTTTTTGGAAATCAAACCCGCGCTTCTAGAACTGTCAGAACACCGTTGAAAGAAAGGTTGAAAGGGTTCTTTTTGAAACTAATGTTTGGCCTTGTTTCTCCCGAGGGCATGAATCCTGGAACGGGAGAGGTGAGTTTCACAATGAAGCGATCGCCCAAAGGCACGTTGCAGATTCTCTACCTGGATGAAGAACTCCGAATCACCAAGGGAGAGCGTGGAACTGTATTAGTGTGCGATCGCCAAGATTAATAAATATCGTTCAGTTTGCCAGTGTTCCAGATCAAGCCGCCGTTTTGAGTTAGTGAAATGATTGACTACCGACAGAACGAAACCTTAACTTTTGAGGAATACTACGATTTCTTAACAAGGAGCGATTTGGGGAGTCAATACCCTATAGAGCGCTTTGAGGAAAGAATCACCAAGCTGTTGACTACCCGATCAGTGTCTATTACCGCCCGGAATCATAAGGGAAAGCTCATCGGGATTGCATTCGGCATTACAGATTTTGTCTATTTCCTGTTCATCACAGACTTGGGGGTGGACCGAGCCTATGTAAAGCAAGGCATAGGCAGCAAGTTGCTACACTGCCTCCAACATGCAGCGGGTGGGGAAAATGATATTACAGTGGTTACCATCGCCAATGAAAAAGCCACCGGCTTTTATAAAAAGAGTGGATATCGCTCCCATGACTGTCTAGTGGTTAAGCCTTGCGGTCTTTGGACTGATTTCAAAGTGGTTTAGCGATGGAGACCGGCGCCAAGTAATCTCACTCTAAAAAGCGGGTTAAGACAGCGTTATACGCCTGGTAGGGTTTCACCCCTGTCAGCGTCTCCTTCAGCTCACCGTCTTTAAAGAACATCACCGCGGGCATCCCTTTTAACCCAAACCGCTCAGGGATCCGTTTGTTGGCGTCATAGTCTATTTTCATGACATTGACGCGATCGCCATAGGTTTCCGCCAGTTGATCGATCAACGGCGTTACCGCTTTACAAGAGCCACACCAAGAGGCCATGCAATCTACCACCAGCAGCGATTTTTTGGCTAACAGCGAATCAAGTTCTGCTTCATCCTTGATCAAACGAGCCGCCCCCGTTTCTTCCCCCAGTTGAGTCAATGCACCCGTGACTTCAGCGAAAGATAGGCTGCCGTTGATAGTTACAAGCTGATCTCGCTGTTGATAATACTCAAGTAAAGGCGCGGTTTCTTCCTGATGATGCTCCAACTGACGGCGAATAGACGAAATAGATGCGCCTGGACCTTTCTCAGCCGCCAGCCGATTAATCAGCAACCCGGTCATCGCCTTCAAATAAACGACGGTTGGAGCCGACAACCCAACGGCTGACAACCACTCATCCAATGCCCGAGCCTGACCCAGCGTGCGCGGAAATCCATCTAAAATCCAGCCGTTGAACATCACATCTGGCTGCTCAAACCGCTTCCGAATCAACTTCATCACTAAAGCATCCGGAACCAGCGCTTCAGCTTCCACATATTCAAGCGCCTCAAAGCCGATTTCAGACTGCGCAACAATTGCCTCAAAAATCAGCTTCCCCATAGAAACATGGGGAATACGCCACCGGTCAGACAATGTATTCGCCTGCGCCCTAACACCGACACCCGGGGGACCTAAAAGGATGAACTGCTTAAATTTCATGGAATTGACTTTTGCAAACCATAACTTTGACCACGTTCCCTATATGTAAACAAAGGTGAAAAACCTTTGCTTTCTCAGGGAAAAATGGCAAGGACACAGAGGCATCCTTCACTCAGGAAATGAATGGGTTTTGCCTACAGTTGATCAGTATCTTCCATGCATTCGTTATGCCGCCATTTTTATGCAAATTCTTTTAGATTTGGATACCCCACTCATGCGATTGAGGGATTGACGCGCGACGAGTTAATCGCGCGCGTCCGGCAGGACTCCTGTCAGTCAATGACGATCGAGAAGTTGGTGAACCGTAGATTCCTCACCGGCGCCTGCTCACCATTACCGTTAATGGCGATAAGACGCACAGTATGCGGCGAGGAGCCGTTTTGCCTTACATAATTCAGCGCCTTCGTGATGTTAATTGAGTAGCGAGTGCTCTTATTACGGAGGGGGTGCTTCCGCCGTAAATCGTACTTACCTCGACCCTGGATATTTGGGTTGCAGTGCCCCGGGCCGCCGTAACACTCTCCGTGGCCGAAGAGAACAAGCTGTCCGGCAAAGCTCGGATCGGTGCGAGGAGTCCGAGCATCTGCCTGCGGGTTATCGATATAGACCCTTAAGATATAGTTCTCGATCGGCGGCTTAAGTTGATGAAAGTCTAGCTTCGCTGATCGCACCGGAGACTCCATTGCGAGTGCAGGAATTTCGACGGTCGCGACTTCCCCTTCCTCTTCCTGCTCTTCAATCGGTTCGGGCGATAGCGCTATTGGCGCTTCACTGGAGTAAACATATCGTAAGTTGGTTTCAGCATCGAGGACATCGTTCCCCGTAAAGCTGTCGTAGATAACCGCGCTTCTGACATGCTCCGGCACGTTGGCGCTAGGATGCATCGCCTGCCAATCATAGAAAACCTTATCCACCATACAGTGGTGCAACCAGAAGATTGGATCGAAAGCAGCGGATACCACACGACTCATGTCACCGGCGTTATTCGGTAGTGGAGAGCTGGGGTCCCCACCCCCGACAAAGACGTGGACCAGTCCGTGCGCCCCCCGGTCAAAGTCGTTGTTAAAGGTCATGTATTCATCGATGCCCATATAGCCAGACACATCGTCTGCAAGTTCAGTGATCTGAGCGCGGAATTGGGAAGGATATCGGGTCGTGTACTCGTCCTCTCCGCTCAGGGATAAACTCCTGATTCGATAGAGGCTCTTGGCTCGCTTCAGAGGATTGGGCTGGGTTGATCCATACCGATCGGTGTAGTTATCTTCATTGATGACATTAGGGATGCCGTTGTCGGCATCGTTGGCGGGGTCAAAGATCGTCCAATCCCAATAGGGTAATGTCAGTTCAAGTTGCTCATCGTCTCGGACTGTTTTAAAGGCCTCGCTCAGCGCTTTCTCAAATGCATAGACATAAGCCCGATGCCATGTCAGGAAGATCCTATTGTCGTTGTGGCACAGCGCTTGATCGTATCCGTGACCGCGAGCAAGCGCCCAATAACCACGAGAGTCTCCTTCTGCAGCTTCACTAATGTCATACAGCGCCTTATAGGCTTCACGCAGGTCTATTAAATCCTCCTCGCTTAGCTTCCGGATTTCGTAGCGAACGAGCGGTAATCCACTGGCTTTACGCTGTGCATTTAATTTAGCGACAGTAACCATATTTATATCCTTTTCATTACAACTGTTTGATTGAAATATCTGCAACAACCAGCCCGTGATTTTCTATTGGGTTCCCCAACACATCCTCAGGGATTATCACAAGCCGGTTTACTCCGCGTAATTGGGTTCGCTGTATGAGTTCTCCCGGAATCGAGATAATAAGTGTCGGCTGCTCCCGAGCCATACCTTCGCCGCCACCGTAGATAGCAAAACGTTTGACCATGTAATAGTCAAGATTTCCAGCTTCGGGGGGATTGAAGTACACTTTGCCGAGATAACTTGACTCGGGCAACTCTTCGAAGGTGATCTCGACTATACAACCATCTGTCGGCAATGATTCTGGCAACTCAATAGTCAACGACATAGAGGAACTTTGGGTCGGTAGTGTTGGATTAACTGTTGGAGCTTGGTTTGAGCCCGAAGGCAAGATACATCCTATTGCTGCAGTTGATTTACAACCTAAGAATAAAAGGAAACTAACTATGCAAAGTAAGCTAAAAAAATAACCACGGGCTTTAAGCATAAAAAACTTCCCTAGAATAAACCTTCCTTATCTAGTTAATGCCACATGCTATCCAACGCTTTTGGTCAGTGGTTGAGAATGACCTATGTATCTCGCCGCCAGCTCACATCAGTCCCTTGCATCAAGGTTGTCATGCAGTTTTAGATGTTTGATTTAAACATTAAATTCGATATATGCTTAGAATGGGGGCGTTCTAAGGATGAGCCCTGCTATCTTTGTAAAGCTATTTACAGCTCATAAAACTATTTTCTAACAAGAAGTCCATATCGTTTAGTCAGTGTTAATTCATAGCAATGAAATGTTTGGCTTCTTTATAAGAAATTTAGTGGCGCTACTGCAATGATTACATTTATTAAGCCATAAATATAGCAATCCTAAATGATTTGCAGGAAAAAAAAGTTTTTTAGAGTCTGGAAATTCCTATTTGGCAATGGCCCAAATTTCATAGAATTTACGACTGATTTAGGACTGCTATTTAGTCGGTTGAATTAATTATTATTACTCCTTTGATTTCACTAGCCACATAATTCTTCTGATAGCTACATCCGATTGGAGTTGTCAAACGTATATCTATATGACTGTTGACCAATGGGACTGTGACTCAGGTAATCGATGAGAAATCGATGAAATCAATGTGCGCCATTTACAGCACCTAGATAAGACAGTTCGGTCAATTCCAGTTTCGTCTGTCCATTGATACTTACACCTCGACAAAACATGGCGCGTAGAAAACAAATCACTTGGATTCATCGCAATTCCCGCTATTTGATTGCCGGTGTCGCAGCGGCGGGCCTGTTGTTATCCATTGGCTGCCTGGCCAAAGGGAATAGTACGCTG
>JASJDH010000246.1 GCA_030065175.1 Leptolyngbyaceae cyanobacterium MO_188.B28
CTCTGTCACAGAAGTGAAACAAATCATCCCGCCTTCTCAATCTACAATCACAGTATGACTGAGGCTCCCTTTATCCTGATTGTCGACGACGACCGCGAAATTCGAGATTTGCTGGCGCGGTTTTTAACCAAGCACGGCTACCGGGTTGAGGCGGTGGCGGACGGGCAAATGATGCGGCGATCGCTGGATAAACATCCAGTAGACCTGATGGTGCTGGATTTGATGCTGCCCGGTGAAGACGGCTTAGCTCTATGCCAGCAACTCCGTGCCGTGTCCACCTTGCCCATCATCATGCTTACGGCCATTAGCGAAGATACGGACCGGATTGTGGGGCTTGAACTAGGGGCCGATGATTATGTCACCAAACCCTTTAATCCCAGAGAGCTGCTGGCGCGGATTAAAGCACTCTTACGTCGGGTCGAGTATGATTCCGCGGATGCAATTCGCACAAAGCCTAAACAATTTAGTTTCAAAGGATGGCGGTTGGACGCGGCCAGGCGAGAACTCTACTCCCCCGAGCAAGTGTTGATTCCGCTTACCGCCAGTGAATTTGACCTACTCACGGCGTTTGTAGAAAATCCCCAACAGGTGCTCAGTCGCGATCAGCTGCTGGAATTGACCAAAGGTCATGAGGCCGCCCCTTTTGATCGCAGTGTGGATGTGCAGCTCAGCCGTCTACGCCGCAAAATTGAGGCGAATCCGAAACAGCCCACAATCATCAAAACAGTGCGGGGAGGCGGTTATCTCTTTACTCCGACTGTAGAGAAATCATGAAACGTTTTCTCCCCAGCGGACTGACGGGCCGCATTACCCTAATCCTGACCCTTGGACTGTTTTCCGCCCAAGCGATCGCGCTCTGGCTATTTCTCCACGACCGGATTGTGACCTCTATGAAAGTATTGGGTCTGTCGTTCGCCGACCGAGTCGTTACGATTGTTGATGTTCTAGACACTCTGCCGCCCCCCGAACAATCAAAATTACTCCAGGCGCTAAATAGCCCCTATCTGCAGGTTAGCAGTCTGGAAGCCCCGCCCCCATCCCCGAAACGGGAGGCTTGGCACGCCGAAGAGATTCAACAGGTCATCAATTCACACCTCCAACCCTTGTTAAATCGACCAGTTCAGGTGCAAGTGCTCGATCGCCGGTCGGCCAGTCCCCTCAGCACTGAGTCCCTCAACCCATCTGTACAACCGATTATCCCTAGTCGTCAGACCATCGTGATTGCTGTTCGTCAGGTAAATGGGCGCTGGCTGGTCTTTGTCGCCCCGGCTGAGATTGTCTCATTGCGGCGAAGCTGGCATCTTTGGCGTGGGCTTGTGGTGATGGGAATCGCCATTTGGTTGATTGCGCTCTGGGCCGCCAGAAGAGTAACGCGGCCAATTATTCAATTCGCCGCCGCCGCCGAGCAGTTTGGCCGAAATATCAACGCCTCGCCCCTGCCAGAAACCGGATCGCGGGAATTGCGCCAATCTATTCAAGCGTTTAACCGGATGCAGGACCGACTGCGGCGGTTGGTGAATGACCGCACGTTGATGTTGGCCGCCATCTCCCACGATTTGAGAACCGTCCTCACCCGCCTCAAACTCCGCGCCGAATTTATTCAGGATGGGGAACAGGCCGATAAGGCGATCGCGGATATTGACCAGATGCAAGCAATGTTGGATGAAACCCTCGCCTTCGCCCGGGAAGAATCCACTACAGAGTGTTGCATCAAAGTGGATTTAGCGGAACTCCTGCAAAGCCTATGCGATGATTTTACCGATGCAGGCAAACAGGCGACCTATAGCGGTCCAGCCCGGTTAACCTATGTAGGACAACCCACCGCCCTCCACCGCGCCTTTATGAATCTAATTCACAATGCCGCGACCTATGGAGATGAGGCGGCGGTGACATTGAGATCCAATAAGGAGACAGTAGAGGTGACGATTAGCGATCGCGGCCCCGGCATCCCCCCGGAACTTCGAGAACAGGTCTTCACGCCTTTTTTCCGCTTGGAACAGTCTAGAAACCGTGAAACCGGCGGCACAGGCCTAGGCTTGACAGTCGCCCAAACAGCTATCCAACGGCATGGGGGTGAAATCACCTTAAATGAGAGATCTGAAGGAGGGTTGAGGGTTGAGGTCAGATTACCGAAGTTGGAGGAGATTGGGGTGCTGGTCAAGTCTCAGTAGAAGACGGTGGATGGGTGGATCGGTGGATGGGTGGATGGGTGGATGGGTGGATGGGCTTGCCCTGAGCTTGCCGAAGGGTGGATGAGATGCTATTTATTTCCTTAAGAACAATGGAGGGAATGTAAACGGGGGCATTGGAGTTTATGGTTGAAACGTTTATGGTTGAAACTTCCGTTGGTTTATGGAGGATTGACTCAATTTATTGAGAAAGGGGAGTACTAGCATCCAATGTAACTGTTCAACTCGTAGGTCTTTCTGGAAGTCCGCCAGTCCAATGATCATCTCTTTATGATCGACTGAAGGGCGAGATCGATAGGTGCCAAAGACGTAGTCCCACCAAGGGAGATTAAACCCAAAATTGCTATTGGTTTCGTCAAGAATTGCAGAATGATGTATCCGGTGCATATCTGGGGTCACTACAAACAAGCGCAGCAAACGATCCAGCTGGCTCGGCAGCCAAACATTCCCATGGGTGAACATCGAGGTTGCATTTAGCAGCACTTCAAAGATTAGGACGGCGATGACTGGAGTCCCTAATAGCAGAACAATCGCTATCTTGAGTCCCAGTGACAGCAAGATTTCGAAAGGATGAAACCGTAACCCCGTCGTGACATCAAAATCAAGATCAGTGTGGTGGACTTTATGTATGCGCCACAATGTCGGTAAGGCATGAAACAGGACGTGGTGCAGGTAAACCGCAAAGTCTAAACAAAGGATGGACAGCGCCACAGTCTGCCAGTGAGCCAGGGAAATGGCATGAAACAATCCCCATCTCTGCTCTTCCGCGATCGCAGCGACGCCTACCACTGCTAAGGGAAATACACTGCGCACCGCCACTGTCCCTAGAGCCAATAATCCTAAGTTACTGAACCATCGCAATAGTTTGGGAGCCGAAAGGCGACGACGGGGAGCATACGCCTCCCATAGCGCCATCAATCCAAGAATGCCGCCGAAAAAGCCGAATCGGATCATCGGTTCATGCTCCATGAGAAATGACTCAATGTTGAGCACTCTCTGCGTCTCCCATAAACACAGCTTCCTGAAAAAGTCTAACCAGTTGACATAGCTTGATCATAAGCGGATTGGATTTCATTATGATTCAGGCAGCTGACTCGATTTCCATTGCCCGTCTTTCGGTGATTCTAGGATTTTCTCTGGTCCACCCGCATTTCTAGACATTTATAGCTACTATGAACAGATTAACTAATCACATCATTTCTCAATGGATGCGTTTATCCGCGATATTCCCAAAGCTGAATTGCATATTCACATAGAGGGATCGCTTGAGCCGGAGTTGATGTTCGCTCTGGCTCAGCGTAACAATATTTCCCTTCCCTATTCCTCTGTGGATGCGGTTCGAGCCGCCTATCAATTCGAAAACCTGCAGTCGTTCCTCGACCTCTACTATGCGGGAGCGGCTGTGTTGCAAACGGAGCAGGATTTCTACGACCTTACTTGGGCTTACCTGGAACGCTGCGCCGCCCAAAACGTCCGCCATACCGAAATTTTCTTCGATCCCCAAACCCATACTGAGCGGGGCATTCCCTTCGAGACAGTTCATACTGGCATTTACCGCGCTCTCGAGGATGCAAAACAGCAGTGGGGCATCACTTCCTACTTAATACTCTGCTTTCTCCGTCACCTCAGCGCTGAGTCGGCAATGGCAACGTTGGAGCAAGCCTTGCCTTTCAAATCCACCATCCCTACAGTGGGATTAGATTCGTCAGAATTGGGGCATCCTCCCGTAAAGTTTCAGCAAGTATTCGATCGCGCCCGAGCCGAGGGTTTTTTGACGGTCGCCCATGCTGGAGAAGAAGGTCCGGCGGAGTACATCTGGGAAGCCATTCGGTTGCTGGAGGTTTCCCGCATTGATCATGGGGTGCGATGTGTAGAAGATCCACAACTTGTGGACTATCTGGTCCAGCGCCAAATTCCCCTCACGGTTTGCCCCCTCTCCAATGTGAGGTTATGCGTATTTGACTCAATACAGCAGCACAACTTGAAACATCTGCTCGATTTAGGCTTGTGCGTCACGGTTAATTCAGACGACCCCGCCTACTTTGGAGGCTATATCACAGAAAATTTTGAGGCTGTTCAATCGGCGCTTCACCTCAGCCATCAAGATATTTATCAGTTGGTGAAAAATTCCTTTACCGCCGCCTTCCTGCCATCTGACGAAAAGCAGGCGAGATTGGATGAACTGGATCAATTTATGGCGTCGGTCACCTAATTTGCACGATATGATAAACGCTGTAAACTTCTTGAGTTGAGGCGCGATCGCGGTGACCGCCAAACTGGTTCAATTAATTTCCCAGCAGTCTATTGCAGAGACCGTAAAGCGTCTCGCCCAGGAACTGGATCGGGACTATCGCGATCGCACCCCAATTGTGATTGGCGTCCTAAAAGGATCGTTCATTTTCCTGGCGGATCTGATTCGCCAGATGCAGACGCCTATCCAACTAGTGGAGCTGATCAAACTCTCAAGTTACGGTTCCGGTACAGTCAGTTCGGGGAAAGTGCAGATGGAAATGGGCGCGCCCGCTGCAGTGATCGCTGGACAAGATATCATCGTGGTTGAAGACATTGTGGATACGGGACTATCAACCACGAAGGCATTTCAGGTTTTGAGCGGGTATGAACCCAAAAGCCTCAAACTGTGTGCGTTGCTGGATAAACCCGATCGCCGCAAAGTTCCTGTGGCAATTGACTATCTCGGCGTCACTATCCCCGATAAGTTCATCGTCGGCTATGGCATTGATTTTGACGAACGATACCGGCAGCTACCCGATATTTATACCTTGGAATCACCTACTGAACTATAACGCTTGTGCATCGCCATCCCCTCATTCCCCCATCCACACTCTCCTATTTGGGTTTTCATTTCCACTAATCCCCCTATAACTGTGAAACACGCCTCAGAAAAAACAATCAACTTGCTGGAACCGTTTTTAGAAGAAATTCGGTCTTTGCAAGGACTGAAGGAGAAAAAGCCTGGCATCTTTTACCGCAAATCTAGAGCTTTTCTCCATTTTCATGAAGATGGTGACAACATATATGCAGACGTCCGTCTCAAAGAGCCTGAATTTGAGCGCTTCCCGCCACAACTGAAGAGGAGCAAACCACTCTCCTGAGGGCTATCAAAAAGACCCTGCAATGAGTTTTGCAATAGACAGAGAATGTATTGAGAAACATCGTCTGGAATATATTCCATAGACAACCAAAAAACTTACCAATTTCTAGTATTCCAGGCGGTAAAAAAACAGGCTGATCAATCTGTTGGGATGTTCATTCTTATGTAAAATCCTCATGGAATGTCTTAAAAAGAGTCTCACTTTGTTAAAAAGACTATCAATCTAGCGGAAAATTAGCCAAAGAAGGGCACGTGTGGATTGATATGAAAGAAAAACCAAGATCCGCTGCTGCCCCATTCCCTTGATCAATTCTCATTTCTCAGAAGGAGAGCCCCTCATAACTTCTGACACACGCATTTCTCATCCCGATTCAGCTCATAGCAACAAGGCGCAAACTCTCATCAATCTGGGAAAGGGGGATAGGGGTCAACGGAACAATAACCAACGCTAAGGCTGAAAAGCTTTTCTAGCAAGGATTCTAGCCTGTGATCGCACCTAAAAATTATAAGCGAAAATCGTTGAAAGTATTGCTGGTTTACGAGTTTTCAAGCCTTCCCCAGGTTTTTCCCACTCTCCGGGATAGCCTGAAACCTCCTAAATTCAATGCTTGACCATCCTCCTGAAACCTCGTTGCGCATCCCATGAGATTAACGAGGACGAACAGCGGTTCAAGCAACACATTACAAACGTCATGATCCAAACATGACATTTATTCGATGTGGATTCATCCCTCAACTCGATACCATACAACTGTTGGGCTAAAGAACACTAGATTACACAAAAAGAGGAGGACTCCCCATGCAACTGATCTACCGTGGTGTGCCTTACAAATCCAATACCCTCAAGTTGGAGATGGTTGATGCCGGAATCACGGCAAGGTATCGCGGAGCCTCTTATTCCCTTCACTCCCCGCAACTTCCTCAGGAAGGCACTTCCTCATTGACGCTGAAATATCGTGGGGTCGCTTATTCCGGCCATTAGGTCCTTGTCGCACTCTGAAAGCGTCTCTTCCCACGCCCAACTGCAGACTGAATCGGCCCAGTTCATCAGCCCAGTTCCAGTTGGAACTGCTGCTGAAACTATTTCAAGGGGCACACGCGCCAACACAGACTACACCCACATCCTCAGCCCTATCTCAGTTCATTGCTCAGCTACCCACACCGACTGAGAGCGCAACCGCTGCGACAGCCCCCAAACACGCCCCCACTCTGAAGGAACTGAGGTGAAAGTCAATCTCATCATTGACGCCATCCTGTCCTACAACTCTGAATGGCCGTGGGTTATGAAATTCACAGAAACACACAAAAAGGTAGTACTAGGAAGGTTAAATGGTTAGTGGGCTTCTGGCGACGGCTGCAACAGTCGTATATACGGCAACACTATATCCTGGGATAAATCGCGGGCTCACTCTGCGTACCCCCATTCAATTTCTGTCCAAATTTCGGCAGCAGATTGGAATTAGCAGCTGCCTACTCGGATGCATCCATGCTGGGTATATTGCGCTCTTCACCGACCACAGGCAATTGAATATCACGTCTGGCGTGATTTGTTTGGTAATATTCATCTTGCTAGGTGTAACCTCAAATCGTTGGTCCCAGAGGAATCTTGGAAAATATTGGAAACGACTTCACGCTCTCACTTATGCTTTACCGATATTGCTGCTTTGGCACGTCACAAGCAAAATGGATACGTGGAGCTTTTTCACTCGATTAAATATATTTCTTATGGTTTCTGTGCTATCTACTACTGTTTTCAGAATCGTAAACAAAACTTGGAAACTGCTCCACTTTGTAAACCAGGCCTCGACCTGGTTGCGTTCTCTGCGCTAGTCGGACCAGCGGGAGCATTCGCGCAGAAAGTTACGGTTTCGAGAACTAGGAACGCTCATGCGCGAAAGCTACAGCCTGCAAGCTGCATTTTGCCGTTAGGAAATCGCGCCATACTGCCCACAATTCAGAAAATATTCACCAGTTTTTGAGAGCTTAAACTCCTTATGGGGCAAGCTTTTCAAGCGAAACCGTATATTTTGGTTCAAATGCCCCCGCTGGTCCATGAAGGCAAAAGAGTCGGTACTTTTTAGCAATTTTTAGATAAAAATTCCTCAGATCGAGTATTAAAAATCACACTTTATAGCTAGATGGCGCCTGGTTACAGCTACTCTAGCATTAGGCCTTTTTGGGGAGTTGTGGCGCGGGAGCGTAATATATTTGCATGCTAATATATGAAGTTATATTAACAGAAAATTATTGAGAATATTTGATGAAAAACAGGCCTTCCAGGAGCCATATTCTCAATAAGCCGATTATAATTTAGTGCTTATTGAGCTTATTGCGAAAGAATACGAATATATTACGCTCCCATGACCGCTTTGGTGAATCAGTGTCGCTAAATGGCGGCACTGCTCTCATTGGTGCTAATGGCGATGATGATAATGAGTTGAACAGTGGTTCCGCTTATTTATTGGACACCTTTACCGGAGATTTGTTACACAAGTTAACCGCCCCTGATGGAGCAAACAATGACCAGTTTGGTGGGTCGGTGGCGATAAGTGGCGGCACAGCTCTCATTGGTGCTCATTTTGATGATGATAATGGGAGTGGCAGTGGCTCTGCATACTTGTTTACCATTGAGGATACTGCCGTAGTGCTAGAGCCTCTAGGTATTTTAGGGACAGTTGTTGTGCTAGGCTTCGGGGCAATGTCCCATCGTTACAAGGGTAAGTAGTGTAATCGGTTGCGTTGCAAGTGCGCCGAGCGAGGCTCGGCTTTCGTTAGCTAGGTGAAAGTCCTAGTCGGCCTTTTCTTAGCAACGGCGAAATTTTGGTCGCTAAGGAGTTTTCCACACTCAATCGAAACGAAATATCAAGGGATTCAGCCTTAGCTTTCCAAATCCCCTAAATCACTATAAGCATAAATGCTTAAGTCTGGATGTCTTTCCAGCATGGCGTTTCAACCTTAGCGACCAAAATTTCGCCGTTGCTAAGAAAAGGCCCATTTACCGTGCTCCTTGAACCAGGAGGTTTCGTTGGGCTCCACAAAATCTCTAGAATTTGGGAGAAAATATTATTTTGCCAAGAAATTAAAACTCGACTTTGCATTGGATGCATTGTTTAAAGTAGCCACAAATTTTCCCCAGCAAGACTTCTATGAGTTGTGGCCCAAAACTCCATAGTCGATGCCGCCCCCACATTAGGTCTACTTTATGGCCTTTTGGGCAAGTGTCAGTTGCCGTAATTGAACGCTATCGGTTACGGGTGGAGACGGAAGCGTTAAGTAAACGGTATTGTCTTGTTGGTTGGATCAGTGAGCTTCGCCTTCCAAAAAACTCCTTAATCATTTTGATAGTGTTCAAATTCGTACACATAAAAAAGCCGACTAAACTGTTTCAGGTAAAAGCTAAACAAAGCCAACCCTATTGCTACTAAAAGCAATACCCAAAAGCTCACAGGAGGGGCAACTGTAAATAGAGGGTTTACAACAGGAGAGGAAATATTACTTGCATTCAAAGCAACAGTTCTCGAATCCAAAAACAGAGCAAAACCCAAACAAAAAATAGAGCTAATCCGACTTACAAGAGAGGCGCGTTTAATGTTTTTCAGGGCCTTTTGACAGACTCGACAATCATTAGTGTGTGTTGAATAAACATCAAAGAGTTTTTGCTTATCGATTTCGACGGGGGGTAATTCAGGATTACAACCTGAGGCCCAAGGAACACCTCCACCAGCCTGGGTTTCTAACCACTTACGGAAGGTGATTACCATTTTATCCTGGGGGTTCGGTGTGTAAACCTGCTCTAACCATTTCCTTGCCCCTCGCTTGGCCATGGTTTTCTCTTGTTTATGTAAAAAAGCTAAGTCTTGATGAATAAAAAACTGGGAAAAAACATGACCTAACCAGTCAGGAATGGGCAATCCTAAAATCGAGAATCCGGCAGGTCGTTTTCCTTGATTATTTTTGACCAATACTTGACAGCTGACTTGACGACACCAGCCGGGACGAGTTGGACTAGCGTATATCGCAAGAATCAACTGACCACCATCCGGATAAGTTAGGTCGATTCGATGGAAACAAGGCGGTTGAAAATCTTGAGTAGCACGACTAACCTTAGAGGATATGGGAGGTATTTCAAAAGAAAAGCCTTCTTGAGTTGAGAACTTCCTCAAAGGGGTCATATCATAATATTTGGGATCTGAATAGCGATTACCATAAAGCTTATGATGGGAAACAGGAACATGGGCTGGATCCATAATATTTTCCATAAAGAAATCCCAGCCAAAGGGGATATCGCGCTCATACCAAAACAACTTAATAACCTTGTCTGTTTTGTCTTCAAGTTCGGGAATAAGACGAGGGTTTCTTAACTCACTTTCTCGTTGGGCTTCTTCTCCTGACTCCGGCCATACCCAGAGCAATCCTTGAAGGTTTTTGACTGGGTAGGTCACGGCACAAGCAGACGGATTAGCACAATTTTTAGCTTCAGTTGCAGCGTCTTTAGATTGGGGAATTTTTATGCATTTTCCCTCACCATTAAATCTCCAAGCATGATAGGCACAGAGCAGGTTTCCATCTGACTCTATTCGTCCTTCTGATAGAGGAATAAGTCTATGGGGACAAGCATCATCAAAACAACGCCATTGCTTTTGTCCGTCTTGCCATAAAACGAGGTCTTTCCCTAATAATTGTAGGACATGGGGATGGGAAGCATCTAGATGCTCTACTACAGCGACAGGATACCACTGTTTAGTCCATTGAAAGTTCTCTTCTTCCTGTTCAAGAAATGACGTTGCTTGTATTACCTCGTTTGGTTTTGATTGTGCTGCTACCATGAGTAATCCTGGGTTGAAAGACTAAGATTTTGGGTGAAAATTAGAGATTCAGACAAATTATTTTACAGTTGCTGACTTTGCCGTTGAAACTTAAGCCCTTTCCTCGGCTTTTGCAGAGTGCCGGGTTTGTAAAAACACCATTTTCACTCCCCCAGCCGGGGCAAGAACGACTCCTCGTCGTTGAGGTTTAACGGATCGGTTATTGGCTAAGGCTAGTTCAGCTTTGGACAGAATTTTAGCTATGACTAGCTTCATTTCAAATTGAGCTAAAGCCTCGCCCATGCAACGGCGAACTCCGCTGCCAAACGGGATAAATTCATGGGGAGAGAACTGGCGTTCTAAAAAGCGCTCTGGGTTAAATTTTTTCGGTTCTGGATAGAGGTCTTCTCGTTGATGAATTAGGTATAAACAACCCAATAGACAAGTTCCTGGTTCTAACTTATGTCCCAATAATTCAACAGGCTCTTGGGCGACTCTGGGGAAGGTTAACATTCCTATGGGGTGAATTCGTAGGGTCTCATTGCACACTGCCGTTAGATAGGGAAGACGGAAAATTCTCATAGGGTCAGGATTCTGACCTAAGCTATCTAATTCCTGGAGAAGCTTTTCCCGAACTTCAGGATGATGATGAATCCAGTACAAGCCCCAAGCCAATGCCAGAGCTGTTGTGTCATGCCCCGCTAAGAGGAAGGTCATTAATTCATCTCGTAACTCTTGATCTGTCAATGCTTCACCCGCGTCATCACGGACAGACATGAGCAAGGAAAGAATATCGACACGTTCCGGGTCGATATTCTGGCGACGATCTCTAATCTCAGCATAGAGTAAATCATCGAGTTGGTTGCGGGTACGCAGAAAAAATCCCCACGGACTCCAGGGACCTAAGTCCTTTTGTAGTGAGTTAAAGAAGAGAAAACTGGCGGTTAATGGAGTATTCAAGAAATTGAGAAAGGAACGAGTGAGTTGAATGATTTTCTGACAGCGTTCTCCTTCTTCTAACCCAAACACGACTTTGATAATGACTTGTAGCGTTATATTTTGGGTCACTGAAAGGGCTGTGAACGTTTTGCCTGGAGTCAGATCGATAAGGGTTCGCTCCACCAGTTGTTCGATTAATTTCCCGTAGGTGTGCATTCTATCCCCATGAAAAGAAGGCATTAACAGTTTTCGCTCTCGTCGATGACGTTCACCGTCTAACAGCATGATTGAATAGTCGCCGACTAAGGGGGTCACGATCTCGTTTAGATGACCTGGTGCTGAAAAAATTTTTCTGTCATTGGTTAAAATTTGCTCAAGCGCCTGGGGATGTTGCACAAAGAGCACTGAGTCTCCAAAGTCAGCTACTTTACTCTCAAAAAGATCGGGATAACGTTGGGCCGCCCCTTCCATATAGCCAACAGGATCCGCCACCCACTGTAGCTTCTGAAAAAAGGCCGGGGTTCTCAATTCGTTGATTCGTTTCATCTGAGTGCTCCGGGTGAATTGGGGCTAAAACATTCGCTTCCAGTTTAACGGCAGAGTGGAGACCTAAAGGGCTTAGTAGTGTAGAAAAGTCCTGAAACCCATATTAATAAAGGGATTCTGGCATGGTTCAAAAATAGGGGATTTTGGGTAACACTTGCCCTGAAGGAACTCTAAGCGATTAAATCTGAAAATTCGATAATATCAAAGCACATTTGTAGCGTATTTCAAGACAAAATCAGCGTTCAGGACAGTGGTTTTAGTCTCTTTAGCAGCATATTTTGAAGATCAATGTTTCAGATCGTTCTGGTAACGGACATCTGTGCCGATTTTTCTGCTTAACCACATACAGGTTTGAGAGTTGCATCACTCGCGAAGAACTCTACTTCAGCCATTTGAAGCATTTGTAATCGTTGAAATGCTTGTCTCATAAGGGATTAAATCCCTATGGGGGAAAACTGCATTAGTCGGGGACATAGGCCTAATTTCCATCATGTCCTCCTCGTCTCGGGCTTGTAGCCGCGTTGCGCTCGTCGCTTCTCAATTTCGGCTATCCTCCGCAGTCAATCATCATCCTCTGCTGTCTCTGCACGGGCTGTTGCCTACCTATCGTTGACGGAAGTGGCGCCACTTAAACGGTTCTGAAGCAGGCATAGGATGCGGGCAGATGCGATCGCTGACTGGCTAAACTTCCTTATACTCAAGTGAAGGCTGCATTTTTGCAACATATCCGCCTGATCTACAGGCAAGACTATTCGCTTATCTTGGCCCACTCCAAATTCCCGGGCGAAATCTTCCAAAACCTGGTTGAACAAATCGGTGTTGACATAGGGC
>JASJDH010000247.1 GCA_030065175.1 Leptolyngbyaceae cyanobacterium MO_188.B28
CATTCTGTCTCCTGCCTCCTGTATTCTCCGCCGGTGAAGATTTCCCGCACTGAGCTAATTGTCTCAAATGACAAATGACAAATGACAAATGACGAAGAACCAATAACCAATAACCAATCACAAAAAAAGATGACTTACCCCATTAACAACACACCTTTTAGTGAAGGCGCTTCTGAACTAGACTTTGCCTATCTCCAGACGCTTTTACGGCAGCAGGCCCAGCGTCGCCCGCTTTACGAAAACGTGGCTATTGTGGGCTGCGGCTATGTCGGAACGGCGCTAGCTGATCAATGGCAAGCGCAAGGACACTTTGTCACCGGCACAACCACCCGTCGAGAACGGAGCGCCGCCCTTGAGGAAGTCGTCTCTAAAGTGGCGGTGATGAGAGGCGACGACGCCAGCGCTGTGCAATCGGTTATTCAAGACCAAGACACCGTTGTCGTCAGTGTCGCGCCCACGAATTCTTACTCTGCGGAAACAGATCCTTATGGGGCGACCTACCTGCCCACCGCTAGAAATCTAGTCCAGGCATTGGAACAAGCTCCCAGGGTCAAGCAGCTAATCTATCTCAGTAGTCACTCAGTTTATGGCGATCGCGGCGGGGAATGGGTCGATGAGACCACTCCGGTCTTCCCCTCTGATTACCAGGGCCAGGTGTTGTGTGAGGCCGAGCGGATTATGCTCCAGGCTGCAACGGAGACGCGGAAGGTCTGCATCTTTCGCCTGGGTGGGATCTACGGTCCTGGGCGCGAGTTAGTGGGAATGTTTGGGGGGATGGCTGGCATGATCGCGCCGGGCAAAGGCGATCGCGTGATTAATTGGATTCACCGTGATGATATCGTCTCAGCCATTGAGTTCGCCCGATTGAATCAACTCCAAGGAATCTACAATCTGGTCGACGACAGCAAACTCACGGTCCGGGAACAAGTTGACACCGTCTGTTCACGCTATGGTTTGCCAAGGGTATTCTGGGATTCCTCAAGACCAGGCTTGCGGCGCAAAAACTTGCGCGTCAGTAATCGAAAGCTCATAGCGGCTGGTTATCAGCTTGTCCATCCTCAGCTTCTCGTATGAGACGACTTTTCTATGAAATCAAAACCTGTCGCTTAAGAGTGTCCCTTAATTAGAAAGACCTGCTGTAGAGATGCGTTGCTATGCACTTCTACAGCGGCATTTTAAGGACTTAATGTAATCTAGGTGGTTAGGTTACTTGCAATACATTTGAAATTGATCTGTCACTGCTATGATCATAAATCGCTAGGTCTAAGCTTAATAAAGTTTCCCATGCCGCTCCAGTCTCACGCTCTGCTGGGGCTTTTTCTTGAAGCTCAAGTGATACACAGCATGGCTATGGCTCTAAGCTAGTCTTTCTCATGATCTTTCAGATGCAGGCACTCATCAACTTCTAGGCCAGAACTGTGGGTTGCGGCTGCGGGCTAATGGCCTGTCTTCTTGCTATTCCAGCGCTGACCTTCGCCTACTACTTCATGAGGTTTGCGAGTTCGTGGAAGTCTCCAAAACTCAGAAGGTCCTGAGTCATCGATAGTACGATATCCTAAGATGATTTCACACACCACCCTAGTTACGTATTCTCGCGCTCCTCTTTTCCTCTGGGAGCGCGTCTTTATTCGAGCACGAAGATTTAACAGTCTGATCTCTCTCTGAATATGGCAACTAAAATTCTTTTCTACTCGCCTTCTCCAAAATTCGACGCTACACTTCCTTAATGTGCATCTCAATTTTGAGGTCTGACTCAATCAATGGAATCTACAAAACAAAGCCGCTTGATTGACTTTCTACAGGAAGAGTTGGCAATTCCTGCAGAGTCAATTGCAGTTGCTTTACGCCGCTCTGAACGATCTCAAGCCCTGCTGCCGATGCTCCTCTGGCAATATGGGCTAGTCACCCTGGAGCAACTTGATCAAATTTTTGACTGGCTGGAAATGGCGTAGTGGTTATCTCCCTTGACACTACCCCCTGAACTTTTCCTAGCCAGAAATTTTCGACTTAACTGGACACTCATAACTAAGTTTCGACCCAAGTAGAAACCGCAATCAACGTTAAGTAAATAGCAAATCTCGAATCGGTTGGCCAATCCAATTCAACCCAACTCTGATCTGATGGTCCAAAGTGGGCAAGCGATAAAGGTACGTCAATCGGCGGGCGACATGGGCGATAATGCCATCTAGCGTTACGCCCAGGCCAGTTAGGGTGGCGTTGTCGGCTCCCAAAGTCATCATTTCGCCCAGATGCTGATACCGGAAAGGCAGCATTGGTCGATCGGTCAAGGAAGCCCAGATATTCCACCCACAATAATCAGCTTGTTGGAAGGCCGTTTGAGCGGTAGCGGGAACCCGTTGGCCTTCGGCGTCATGACAATCAGCCAGGTCGCCCAGAGCAAAAACTTCGGGATGATCCACAACTTGTAGGGTTGAATCAACGACGATTTGTCGCCGCTGATTCTGCTGCAGATTGAGAGACTGTATGATTCCCGCCACTTGGACGCCGACGGTCCAAAGCACAATGTCAACCGGAATAGCGTCAACCCGATCGCGATGGTTGAGCGAAAGGCTATCGGCTGTAACGCGTTCAACCGTGGTTTCTAAGTCAACCCAAACGCCTCGATCTGAGAGCGCCTTTTGAGCAGCCTTTCGATTAAACGCTGGTGAGGTTTTGAGGATTTCAGCGCCACGATTGACCAAGCGCAGTCGACCGCGATCCCCTAGTCGATCCGCCAGCTTACAAGCCAGCTCCACACCGCTGTAGCCTCCACCGACTACGGCTATGCGAATTCTGTCGGTATCAGAAGTTTCCAGTTCCCGTAGGCGCTCTTCTAAGCGATAGGCATCCTTGAGCGTCCGAAACGGAATGGCGTGCTCCGCTGCGCCGGGGACATCACTCATGGGCGTCTCACCCCCCAAGGCAAGCACTAAGCGATCATAAGGCAACACAGTTCCAGCCTGCAGCCTCACCTGACGACTGTCGATAGCAATGCTATCCACGGTTCCTTGGCGAAAGCGACACCCTGTATTCGCTAGCAGTTCTTCAAATGGGGGCGCAATTTCCCAGGTTTGCAGTTCTCCCGTGAGTAATTCATAGAGCAACGGTGAGAATAGAAAGCGAGCGCGCCGATCGACCAATGTGATCTGAGGCCGCTCAGGTTTACTCCAAGGCAGTCGACTGAGGGCTAAAGCAGTGTAAAGACCGCCAAAGCCGCCGCCCAGAATGACGATACGGTTAGCAGTTTGGGGCATAAGGGGGAAGCGTTATGCGGCCTCGGAACCCTCTGATTCAGACGTTTGCCGTTCGACGATTTCGATTGCAGCATTGATGGCGGCCAGGCAAGTTTCAAGGGAATCGCGGAATGCCTTCAGTCTTTTCAATCTGTACTGCTGATAATCCTGGCGAGAGGGTCGATGGGAAGCGCAATAGTGAGGAAAAAACATAGTCCAGGGAACTAAATGAATTTACTTATAAGCTAACTTGAGATTATGCCCAACGCAATTCAGTGGCGGTTTCCTATTTAAGGTTTCTGAGTAATTATGAGAGGCGTCAATCTTAGGCCAGAACTTTCTGGCTGGGCGTCAATACTCTTCCAGAGGGTGTAGACCTACAGAAGTCAGGAATTAGGAGTTTGCATCCAAGATTTTGCATCCAAGATTTTGGATTTTGGATTGTGAATTCTATTTCAGGAAAAACTTAAAGTGGGCGACCGTTATGAGTATGATCGCTGTAGAGTATTAAGATATGTTAAGTTGCCGCTAATACGTTTAAGTTACTATTGATACGAACGGAATTGTCTTAAGGATGCGACCAGACTCTACCCTCAACCAGCTTAAGGCGGCATTGCCAACCGGCCAGTTCCCTTCCAGCTACGGCGTGTATTTCAAAAATACACTGGTTGCGCTTTGCCACGCCCTAGAAGATCACATTCTGCAAAATCGTCATAGTTCTGAGGAACAGTGGCCTTTAGTTCTGGTTACTTTTCAACAGGGGAAGTGGTATTTACAAGAAGCTGATCGCTATTTTGAGCTGGCGCAATGTTCTAAACATGTGGCGATCGCAGCTGTTCCCGATAGTGGGTTTGCGAATCATAAGACTGGAGGATTGAGCAACGTTTCACTGGTTGATCTGACGAGTGACGATAGTCTGGTAAATGAGTGGAATTTGCTTATCCTTGCTCCTGGCTACGCGGCGATGGTTCTTTGCCACGAGCTTTCTGACGATGAGTATCGAGCGGATAGCCAGCCGAAGGTTGATACTGAGCGTAAATTTTACGGACTGTGGACGTTTGATAGGCCCGCAATCGAAGCGTCAGCAACAATTTTAATCGAGCGGATACGCCCCTATAATCCTGCGCTTGCGGACCAGCTGACTCAGCATTATCAGCAAATCAGCGTGACCCAAGGTGAGGCCCCAGCTGATCTCAGCGGTGTGGTTTCTCGGATCGTGACTTACTTGCAAAGCAGTCAGGAGCAACTGGTCACGGTTAGTCGCCAGACGCGAGACTTTTGGCAGTTGGAAGGTCAGGCGCTGCGGCTCAACCGAAATTTGACCGCGAATAAGCTGCAAGCCTTTTTGCGAATGGCCCGGCAGGTCGATGAACGGGATCAAGCCAATCCATTCGCTTCTCTTCAGGTTGCGGCTTTAGCTGAAACGTTAGGTCAACTAATGGATTTGCCGACTCTTCAGCTGAGGCGACTGCGATTGGCCGGTCTGCTATTTCGGATTGGATTAGCGGAAGCTCCTGTGGCAGTCTTCACCCAATTACCCAGTGAGTTAGACACCTCAGGCATGGCTTCTTGGCGAGATCGCGCCACCTTTGGCGCACAATTGTTGACTGCCATGCCTGAGCTTGCTCCGGTAACGCAGATTGTGGCCCATCAACTCGAGTATTGGGATGGCAGCGGTCGGCCAGATGGGTTGAAAGGCGAAAAAATTCCCATTGAGGCTCGTATTCTAGGGGTCGTGGCTTATTTCCAAGAGCTGACTCAAGCCAGAGGCGATCGGCCGGCGCTCAGCCTTGAAGAATCCTTCGAAAAATGCCAAGCGCTGAGTGGCGTTCGTTTCGACCCAGCTCTCGTAGACTCTTTAGGGGCGCTGGTTCGCCTGACTGACGCAGGCTTAATGCAGTTGCCCACACAGCCCAGTGAATTACCCACTGTTTGGCTGGAAGACACTAACATCAATAATATTAATCAACCTGAATCGGAGGCGAGTCGATGAGCAATTCCCAAACCCTTGATTTGGGAGCTGTCCGTAATGGTCAGGTCAAGACGCTGATTAATACTGACTTAGCTGGGGCAGATTTATCTGGAGCTCAATTGGCGGCAGCGGATTTATCCAAGGCTAACTTAACCGGCGCTGCGTTGACAGGGGCCGATCTGCATCGAACAACCTTACGGGCCAACTTACGGGGGGCTGACTTGACCGGGGCAAACCTGACTCAAGCCGATTGTCGCAACGCTGACCTGCGAGGCGCTCTGCTATTGGACGCTCAGGTTTCCCAAACTAGTTTTTCTGGCGCATTTCTGGCTGGCGCTGTACTCAGTAAGTTGGACTTAAGCAGCGTTGACTTTCGAGGCGCCGACTTGCGCGGAGCCACCTTGGTCGGCGCCATTTTGCATCAAGCAGATTTCAGTAATGCCAACTTATCTGGAGCTGACCTATCACAAGCCGATTTAGAAGAAGCAACCCTTAACGGAACCATATTGCGAGGAGCTAACTTGAGTCAGGCCAATCTGCTTTGTGTTCAGGCAGAACAGGCAATCTGGGATGGCGCTCTATTGCAGGACGCCTGTCTTGAAGGCACGCCGCTTGAAGGATTGTAGAACTAAGGATTGTAGAACTTCATTCTTTAATCCCTAAGAGCGCCCACTTAAAGCGAGCAATTATCGATTGGATAGAATCCTATCGTGTACATATAAGTTTTTCTAACCGATATTTCATAACATAATGAGACTACCGAAAGCTCCCAAATTTGGAAAATTTGGGAGCTTTTGAATATTTGGGGGGCTAGGCGGCGTAGAGCGGTTGATTCGCAGGGGTTCTAGAGATGTAGTTAATACCCACCCTTATTTGTTCGGCTTTGAATCGTCGCCCATTTTAGGAATAAATCCAGGTCGTTCTGCATCTTCCCATCCGGCGGGACGCTTAGAGTTATACCAGGCAAGTGAGCCAATGCCCACAGCGGCAATGAAACCGATGACGCCTGTAAGTGTTAGAACTGTTCCGGCGGGAAAGGAAGAGCCACTGGCTGAAATTTCCATCAATAAGTTCATAGTAGAAAACCACCTCAACTGAAACTTAATTGTATTTGAAGCTGCTTAAACCTAGGCTGCAGCGCTTTCTTTACGCTGGGGGAAATGGTTGATGTGGGCAATCCCATAGAAAGTGAGTTGCTTGTTTCGTAGTCGCAATTGATCAATTCGCAGCTGCAGACCGTCCAGGGAGAACTCGTCCAGGTCAAGCAAGTTGTTCAGATGATGGGTCAACACTTGAGCCAGTTCCACCGCTTGGGAATCTCCGCCATAGACGACATCGACAAATTGGATCTTTTGCCGGTCCTCGACTTGCAGATGAGCCGTTAAATCAACATCGATGGAGTCTACCGCATCACCCAACCGAATTGAACTTTGCATCCGCAGCGACTTATCCGCATTCAAGGTGATCTGGGTCTTTTTAAAGTTAAGCGCTTGGCCCTCATGCTCGACCTGCTGAAGCTTCTTGAGCAGGAATGGAGTATTGAAGGAGGCGGTTAAATCCTCCTCGCTTAGCACAATCCGCATCGTCGCTTGAGTCGGCCGCCGCAGATTGATCTGTCCTTTAAAAATAGCTCCAAAGTCAATCGAGACGGCTTGCACATATAATTCCATCACCTCGACCCGAAGACCGCTATACATCAACAGACCTTGGCCAACAAAATCAAAGCCGTCGGCGCTGCCTTGCAGGAGTTTGGCCACAGGCTCGGCCCGCACCGTGGCTTCGAGCTTTTGGGTACGCTTGAAAAGAGCAGCGATCGCAGCCGTCACAGCCTTACTGACCAGCTGGTCGCCCCCTTGGCCTGGAAATGGTAAGCTGCCAAACAAAACAGAGGTCCTTCCTTTCAACGCGCATGCACCGAATTCACTATAACGTAACATTAAGAAGTGTTACGAAATAATGTAATCTTAGTTTAGTCAGTTTTAATTATTGGTTTTATTCCTGTGGCTGCTGACACCTCGTCTAACTTGACTGAATCGGTTGAATCTCCCCGCTCCTATCGTTGGGGCCGCAGTAACTACACCCGATTTGGACGGTTGAGACATATTGGCCGGACAGCGACGCAGTTCTTATTCTACCTCTGGCTGGACCAGCAACCTCGCAGCTATGGTTCGCAACAGCCACCCACCTCAGAGCAAAAAAGCGAGCGACGACGAAAACGGGCCGCTTGGCTACAGGAATCTTTACTGGATTTAGGGCCGACGTTTATCAAGATCGGTCAATTCTTCTCCACCCGCGCCGATCTGTTCCCGTCTGAATATATTGAGGAATTATCCAAACTACAGGATCGGGTTCCGGCTTTTGACTATGAGCAAGTGGTTGAGATCATCCAACGAGAGCTGGATAAACCCCTTGATCAAGTCTATGCAGAGTTCAATCCGATTCCAGTCGCCTCCGCTAGCTTGGGGCAGGTCCACCATGCTTGGCTGTATTCTGGCGAAGAAGTGGCGGTCAAGGTACAACGGCCTGGCCTGCAGCGTCTATTTACGATTGACCTGAGTATTCTCAAGGGGATAGTTGACTATGTACAGCACCGCACTCCTTGGGGTAAAGACGGTCGAGATTGGGTAGGCATTTACGAAGAATGCCGCCGCGCCCTCTGGGAAGAGGTTGACTATTTAAATGAGGGTCGCAACGCCGATACTTTCCGCCGCAATTTTCGGCAGATTTCGAAAGTGATTGCGCCGCGAGTCCACTGGCGGTACACCACTCCCCAGCTTTTGACCATGGAATACATTCCTGGGATTAAGGTCACCCGCTTTGAGGCGCTTACAGCGGCGGGGTTAGACCGCCGGTCGATCGCCCACCTAGGGGCGCGATCTTATCTTCGTCAGGTGCTCCATCATGGCTTTTTCCACGCCGACCCCCATCCCGGCAATTTGGCGGTTAATCCAGACGGAGCGCTGATTTTTTATGACTTTGGCATGATGGGGCAGATTCAGCCGGAGACGAAAGCCAGCCTGATGCTGACTTTTTCCGGCATCCTTCAGCAAGACGCCAATTTAGTGGTGCAATCGATGGTCGAATTGGGGGCCTTGGCTCCGGGCTCAGATCTGGGTCCAGTCAGGCGTTCGGTGCAGTATATGCTGGAAACGTACTTGAATCAGGCGCTGGGCGAACATCAGGACATCTCGATGGCGGACATTAGCGATGACTTGTACGAACTCACCTATGACCAACCCTTTCGCTTTCCCGCTACATTCACATTTGTCTTGCGGTCATTGTCTTCCCTAGAAGCCTTAGGTAAATCCCTCGACCCCGAGTTTAGCTTCATGGATGTGGCTCAACCTTTCGCAGAAGAAATTATGGCGCAAGACTCCTCCTACAACCCAAACAGCTTGATTGGCCAACTCAGTAATCAGGCGGTTGAGTTTACCAACACCAGCTTGAGTTTACCCAGCCGAATCGAAACGACGTTGAATAAGCTGGAGCAGGGTGACCTGCGCATGCGAGTCAATTCAGTCGAAGCGAATCGATCCTTGCGTAAAATCAGCTCCATTGGAGTCGGGACGATCTATACTCTGATGCTTAGTGCCTTGCTACTATCGGCGACTCAGTTTTTGATTGCCGGTTGGCTGCGCGTAGGCGGGGGGATTCTGTTTTTGGCGGTGCTGGCTGCGATCGCCTTAGGTCGATTGTCGTTATCCCTCGAAAGCTCAGACTCTTAATCCTCACTATGAATGACTCGATCAAGACGATGGACTTCAGCAGTCTGCTATAACTCTACGCTCAGGGCAAAAGGGTCAGCTTTAATCACCTCAAAAACTTGTTGCTTGGTATAACCATGGGCCATAAAAGTTGAAATCTCATCTTTTGTGACCCAGCCCCCTATTATAACCCTGCGTTGGGTAAAATCTCTCAGGGCTTGAAGTTTAGGATCTTTAAGCTGTTTGCCATCTCGTAAGGCTTCGATATCTTCAACCGGCATCTCGACCGTACCTGCCAAAACAGTATGGACCGCCATGCAGTAGTGAAAATTGATACAAGGTTTCCCTGAAAGCATTGTGGACTAAAACTTATGCAGCTTCGGGCCGGTTGGGAAATGGTCTCCGTGGCGGACCCGAGAGAGCAGCACTTAGAGGAGAGGTCTAGATGCCATTGAAATCCTTAACATTCAAAATGGATAATTGCAAACTAAGTTTACATTTTTCAATATAATCGTTACAATTAGTTACATGCGCCTCATATAAGGAAGTTACTCATGTTTGCACCGATTGTAATTCTGGTTCGTAACTTGATTGGCAAGCCCGAGTTTACTCAGCTACGGGGTAAGTTTATTGCACTTCATTCCAAGACCATTACCCGCTTCTGCAATGGGATTGGGATTGAGCGCACCCAGCGGCAAAATCTGATCCGCTTGGCTCGAGATAATGGCAAGCGCTTGGGCTTATTGGCCTAAGGATAGTGAAGCAGCCTAACCTCTGGCTGACGAGCGCTGACCATTGCCCCCTCGATAACACTGCTTTGCAACAATAGGGAGACATCCATGCCCATTAACGACAAACCTCGACGCCCTCGCCCTAAACTAATTACCAGCCTTCTGTTATTCCTGCCGGGATTGTTTCTGCTGGCAAATCTGATTCTGCCTGCTTTATCAGGCCCTCGCATTCCTCGAGTGCCTTACAGCTTCTTCATCGAGCAGGTTCAAGATCAAGAGGTTGCTCGGGTTTCCGTTGGGCAAGAGCAGATTCAATACCAGCTCAAGGATGAGGCTGACCAACCCGGCCAGGTTCTCCAAACCACCCCCATTTTCGATTTGGAGTTGCCTAAGCTGCTGGAATCGAAAGGGGTCGAGTTTGCAGCCATGCCGCCTCCCGGCAATCGCTGGTTTACCAGTCTCTTAGGCTGGGTCATTCCGCCGATCATTTTTGTCGCCATTTTCCAGTTTTTCAACCGACGCGGCGGTCCTCAAGGCGCTCTTTCGGTAACCAAGAATAAGGCCAAGGTGTATGTTGAAGGGGACGCCAACAAGGTTACGTTTGCTGATGTGGCGGGGGTTGAAGAATCCAAAGCTGAACTTCAAGAAGTGGTTGAATTTCTCCGCTCACCCCAACGCTTCACTGAAATTGGGGCTCGAATTCCTAAGGGGTTGCTGTTGGTAGGTCCTCCGGGAACAGGTAAAACACTGCTGGCGAAAGCAGTGGCTGGCGAGGCAGGGGTCCCGTTCTTTAGCATCTCCGGTTCTGAATTTGTAGAACTCTTTGTCGGCACGGGCGCGGCCCGAGTCCGGGATCTGTTCGAGCAAGCTAAGAAGAAAGCGCCCTGTATTATCTTTATTGATGAGTTGGACGCCATTGGCAAGTCTCGCAACAGCGGCGGATTCTACGGCGGCAATGATGAGCGAGAACAAACCCTCAACCAACTCCTGACAGAAATGGATGGGTTTGCAGTCGGGGATAAAACCGTGATTGTGCTAGCCGCGACTAACCGGCCCGAAACCCTAGATGCTGCTTTGCTGAGGCCCGGACGGTTTGACCGTCAGGTATTGGTAGACAGGCCTGACCTGGAAGGTAGACTGGCGATCCTGAAAATCTATGCTCAGAAAGTGAAGCTGGGCGATCAGACTGATCTCAACGCGATCGCCACTCGCACTCCTGGCTTTGCGGGCGCAGACTTGGCTAATTTGGTGAATGAAGCGGCTCTATTAGCCGCTCGTCGGGGCAGTCTGACAGTTGACAATCAAGACTTTGCCGAGGCGGTTGAGCGTGTAGTGGCGGGCTTAGAGAAGAAAAGTCGGGTCCTGAATGATAAAGAGAAAAAGATCGTAGCCTATCATGAAGTGGGTCACGCCCTAGTCGGAGCCCTGATGCCAAGTAGCGATCGGGTGGAAAAAATCTCCATTGTGCCTCGGGGCATGGCGGCGTTGGGCTATACGCTTCAGTTGCCGACGGAAGACCGTTTCCTGCTGAACGAAGAGGAACTGCGAGGTCAAATCGCCACCCTCTTAGGAGGACGGTCAGCGGAAGAGATTATGTTTGGCAGCATTACCACCGGGGCGTCCAATGATCTCCAACGGGCGACCGATTTGGCGGAACGCATGGTGACGACCTACGGCATGAGCCAGGTGTTAGGCCCCCTGGCTTATGATCAGGGACAGCCAAATACTTTTCTGGGAGAGGCCGGGATGAATTCTCGCCGGATGGTGAGTGAACAAACGGCGAAAGCCATTGACCAGGAGGTCAAGGACATTGTTGAAACGGCTCACCAACAGGCCCGGACTATTTTGACGCAGAACCGAGACTTATTAGATAAGATTGCTTTGCATCTGTTGCACCAGGAAGTGATCGAAGGGGATCAACTCCAGGAGTGGTTAAGTCAGGTTCAGGTTGAAACGGATAGTCTTAATAACCATCAGCCCCAAGCTGAGTTGGTGGAAGTCTAAACATTGTTTGACATCTTAGATTCCAGGGTTCTTCAAGAACCCTGGAATTTTGGCTAAGGCGTTATACGTCCTTTAGGGGTGTGTAGAGTGTAGAGGGGGGCAATCACAGAGAGCTCAGATGGAGACGTATTTATCCTGAACGGCCTCTATGCTGAAGATGAATTGTTGATTCCCCATAATGCCTGTACAAAGATCGCAAATTACCTGGCGCTTAGCACTTAATATTGAACTCTAAAGCATGGCCTTAATTCTGATCACCGATGACGCCGCCTTTGCCCGCCGAATGGTGCGTAAAACTTTAGAAGGCGATGGCCACGTAGTGCTAGAAGCCTCTAGTGGCCTGGAGTGCCTAGAAATGCTGAAATCCCATTCACCCCAATGTATTTTTCTGGATTTGTTAATGCCGGAAATGGATGGCTTCGGTGTGCTCCAGACACTGCGTGAACAAGGCTCGACTATCCCTGTCATCGTCCTATCAGCAGACATTCAGGAGAGCGCCCGACAGCAATGTCTAGATCTGGGCGCCTTCGCCATGTTGAATAAACCGCCAAAGGCGCCAGAAATCCGCGCTGCGCTCCAAAAAGCACTTAGTACTTAAAGTGGCTGTTATACTTTGGCGCCAAAGAGAATTGAGAGAGTCATCTTTATTCAACTCAACTGGCTTCTTGGAGGATCTCACGAACTAGAGGACCCCGAGTCTTGAAATATGACCTGACAGCAGTTTGCTCTTCTATGCTGAGACAGAGTTGACTGTTCATTCGAAACAACAGACTGCCCATTAAAGCGTCATCCGACAGTTCAGCAGCTTTATCTGATGGAATTTCTGAGACTACGGACCA
>JASJDH010000010.1 GCA_030065175.1 Leptolyngbyaceae cyanobacterium MO_188.B28
CTGCTTTGGGGTGTTTTATTGAGTACTCACCCGCCCGCCATCACCAGCTATCTGAATGCCCTGGGGCTAGGAGAAGGCTACTATTCTCAGGCGCTCCATTGGTTTCACTCCAGCGCCTTCAGCATCGATACCTTGTGTTATCGCTGGGGATATTGGCTGAGGGAACATCCCAACGCTCGTCGATTGAAGGGTCGCCCTGTCTATGTCGGGGATGGCGTCAAAGTCGCAAAAGAAGGGCGAAAGATGCCTGGAGTCAAGGGACTCCATCAAGAGTCGGAAGATGTCAGCAAGCCGAAATGGATCCGAGGACACTACTTCAGCGCCTTGGCCCTGCTATTGGGGGCGGGAGAGGCGCTGTTCGCCGCCCCGATAGGACTGAAACTGCATGACGGGATTGAGGCGGTTGATGCAAAGGCTGACGCCACCGTGGTGGAGAAAATGGCGACCCTGTGTGTCCAGATGATGGTTCAGGGCGGCTATGCTGTCCTAGATGCTTACTTTGCTTCAGCCAAAGTCTTGAAACCATTTCGAGCGCATGGGGTGCATCTGATTAGTCGGGCTAGGATTACAACGGTGGGTCATGCCGCTTTTAGTCGTCGACCGGGAAAGCATGGCCAGGGACGTCATCGGGAATGGGGCAGTGAGGTCAAATTACGAGAGTTGTTCGCCCCGATTGAGGACTGCGCCGATGCCTCGATTTGGCTGTACGGTCAATACAGGACGGTGTACTACCAATGCTTCGAGTTTTACTGGGATAGCGCCGATGAGTTGGTCTTGTTTGTGTTGACTCAACTCCCTAGTGGAAAGCAGATTATTTTACTCTCTAGCGATGTGACCTTAACGGGAGCCGAAGTGATTGAGGCTTATGGCTGGCGATTCAAAATTGAGGTCAGCTTCCGCACACTGATTCAACTACTAGGTGGATTTTGCTATCGGTTTTGGCTCAAATCTATGGAAACCGCCTCGAAATGGCCTGATGATTTATCTTTGGCAGACTATTGTGAAGAGTTTCAACGAGAAGTGACTCGTAAGGTGGAAGCTTTTGAGCGCTTTGTCAATCTCAATGCGATTGCATTAGGTCTACTCCAAGTGCTGGCGCTAGAAATGCCCCATCATGTTTGGGCGCACTTTCCTCGCTGGTTTCGCACCTTACCCAAGCATGGTTATCCGAGCGAACAGATTGTCCGACTCTCACTCCAAAATCAACAAGAGATGAATTTATCCCAAAGTATGCCTACTCTACTTTTAACAAAATTACTCGACGATAAACATAAGTCGCTCAAAGAGCCTGATAAAGCTACCTTGGCGGCCTGAATCAGAGAGTGAAAAACCAAGACGAACTTACAGCTGTCCAGTCAAAAAAACACCCGGGCGTCAATAACCCGGGCACACAAAGTTACAAAAGATTTGATAATCAATCAATCTACTTATTATTCCGGCAGTGTCAGTTCTGAGTGACAATCAAGTCCGTGCAATGAACTCAGGCGATGAAATAGCCTTTCTCTCCGCCAGATTGATAAGAAATATAACTGATTAGTAAAAATTATAACCGCTAATATCCCGTGGGTGAAGCCCAAAAGCATTGAAAATCTGAGATCCCATGCCCCACAAAAAGGTGTATCCGGTGATCAAGAGGAAAACTCAAACTATCGAATTGTGTTAAGCGGGAATTTATTCAAAGCCTGTGAACCGCCCCTTAAGCTTCGTCGACCTAGTCCTAATCGGGACCAAATGCTAAGGCGGGTTGAATAATCTAAAAGCAGCAGATAGACCAGCACTCAATGCTTAGTCGCGATCATGCAGTTGGCGAAACCCTCTGATGCCTAGACTTGTGAGATCGCCGTCGCTGCTTTCAGATCAGCAGGCTAGACAATGGCGAAGAGGTTCGCGGGAGAGACCGAAGGAAGGGGGAGGATGGCGGTTCAGACGAGAATTTCCTTCGATTAGATTTTCAAATAGTTCTGCACAAGGGATGGCCTGGTTATTCGTTTTGGACAGTAGTTGCTACGAGCCTTTTAACCGTTGGCGGACGTTGCATTCTGAAAACTCAAGGCCCAGCCAGAGTCTCGCGTTCGAGAGAAAACCGGCAAAGAAATCTGTACCACTTTTCGAGAATCTTTAAACAAATATTGCAAAACTTGAAATAAATTGTTACATTATATTTACACAAGTTAACAAAGGTTTGATATGTCTTACTCCACTGGTAATCCCAACGAACTCCTTTCTCCCTACGGCGAACTGATCCCTTCTGAAGTCAAGGTGCGTCTTGAGCGGGCGGGCGGCCAATTACTTCGTAAGGCTCCGGCGGCTGGTTCCACCGTTGATCGCGAAGGGTTCTTAAACAATTACGCTGTGGTTCCTCAGATGTCCTATGCGGCTGGTGACACGCCTAAGCAGCAACAACAGTTAGGCGCTATTTATGCGGCAGCCACTTGGGGATTGGTCGCTCTAGCTGCTGCAGTCACCTACGCTTCTTTGAGTGTGTAGTTGACCGGTTGAGCATAAGAATTTTCAAGTTTTTGAGTATTTATCCGTCAAAAGCGAATTGCCAGAGCCATATCTAGGTCATTAGTCATCGTCTTGTTCTCCTAAATGTGCGGGTTTCCAATGAGTTGGAAGCCCGCTTTGCTTATTGGCGCTAAAAACTTACTCTATGGGGGAAATTGTCAGAACTGACTCTTCAAATCTCACATTTGTGGTAAAGAGGCATCTCTCCCTCTTCTTTTCTCCTCTAAGCCGCCTCAAATATCTCTTGCAACGCATCAACTCGCTGTAGAAAGTGTTCTCGTCGATCGGAGAGAGATACGAATTCCGCCATTCACTGACGCGGTCGGAAGAACTGATGCACCTCATCAAACGCTTGACAGAAACGTTTGGCCGACTCAAAGGCGCCAAAGCCAAGGGTTGGATAGTAGCGTTGCTTGATGGCCTGGTGACTTTGCTCAATCGGATTGCCAAGCAAGAGATAACCGCGTGCTTTACTTCAGCTCCCAGACCTTCTTTAATGGCCCGAGGATAGGAGTTGAGTCCATCAGTGAACACTTGTTCTGGAGAAACATCGGCACCCGCTTGAGCTTGTTGAAAGAAGGCTTTAGCCGCCTCCATATCTCGCGTCTCACTGAGTCTGACATCCACCAAGAAAGATTGGGACTAAGGGTCGCCCGTCTTTGAGACGGTCCCACTCAATAAGCCACCAGCTTTGCTGGTAGTGCGCTGACTGTCAGTTTCTTCTTGGCGTAAAGGAACTCCTGTTTTGGCTGACAAACAGGGATCTGAATCACGAACTCTGCTCCCTGTCCTTGAGAAGATAAACAACACAGTTTGCCGCCATGTTTTTCAACAATAATTTTATAGCTGATAGAGAGTCCCATGCCGGTCCCTTTACCAACCTCTTTAGTTGTGAAAAAAGGATCAAAGATGTTTTTCTGGATATCTGCTGGAATGCCTGGACCATTATCAGAGATTGCGATTTGGACCCACTCCGAATCGATTGCTGAGGTACGAATTATAATTTGATTAGGATTCTCTCTAATTTCTTGAAACGTGCGGTTTTTGTTGGCTAATTCCAAAGCATCAATGCCGTTGGCGAGGAGGTTCATCAATACCTGGTTGAGTTGACCAGGATAGCATTCGACCATAGGTAAATCTCCATACTCTTGGATTACCTCAATCGCCGGACGGTGTGATTTGCCCTTGAGCCGATGCTGGAGAATCATTAAGGTCCCTTCAATCCCTTCGTGAATATCAACGGTCTTAAATTCCGCTTCATCCATGCGGGAGAAATTTCGTAGCGACAGCACAATCTGACGGATGCGATCAGTGCCGACTTTCATGGATTGAATCATGTCAATCAAATCTTGCTGCAAAAACGCTAGTTCAATGTCCTCAGCCTCAGCCTGGATTTCGGGAACAGGCTGAGGATAATGTGTTTGATAAAGTTGTAGAAAATCTAATAACTCCTGAGCGTACTCCTGCACATGCTTGAGATTGCCGTGAATAAAGTTGACCGGATTATTAATTTCATGGGCAATCCCAGCTACAAGTTGGCCCAAGGCCGACATTTTTTCATTTTGAACGAGTTGAAGTTGGATTTGGCGAAGTTCTTTTAATGTCAGCGAAAGTTTTTCTGTACGCTCTTCCAGACTCTGTCGAGCCTGGCTTAATTCCTGGGTATGATTGTCTGTCCATTCTAAAAGCTGGTTAAGAGAAGCTGCTAAGACACCGACTTCATCCTGGGTTTTTACGGGCATTTTGAGGGTAAAATCGGCTTGTTGAATAACCTGTTGCGTAACTTCCGTTAATTTACTCAGGGGCGCTGTTCGCTGGCGCGCAAACTGAGAGGCGATCATCCAACTGATGGCGCCCAAGAATAGAAGCGCTCCACCGAAGAGCAAGAGCCATTGACTTTCCAATGCGTAAATTTCATCCAGGTTGGCTGAGGTGATAATCAACCAATCTGTTTGTGGAACTTGAGCAAAGTTATATTGCTGATTGTCATATTTCACAGAAGAAGATAAAGTTGTTGACGCCTCACTTTGATTGGCGTTCGCGCCTAGGTCCGACAGAGCTGCTTGCAAGACAGTCGGATCAACCAGTAAGTCGTGATTGGCGATCGCTCCCTGAGCTGTTACCGTTAAAATGACTTGGGGCTCAGACCCTGATTTAATGATTTGGAGCCGCTCAGATTTCTCCAGAAGTAGATTTTCCAACCCGTTTGCTAAGATATTCAGGTTTTTGGCGTCATAGCCTCCCTTTAAAATACCTAAGACTTCCTGAGTGCTCGGATCCTCTATGGCGTAGATTATGTCGACCGTGACCGTCTGACTAGACTCGTCATACTCAGGTTCACCGATCCACAGGCCTTGAGCGTTGCCAGTTCGCCACCAATCTTCATCTCGCTGCACAAAGTCACTGGTGATTTGCGAATAGGCAACGTTGAACCCATACTTTTCAGTCATGAATAACTCGGCAAACCCCCCAACTTCGGCGATTTGCTGTAGATACTCAGTCAAGCTGTCATCTGTTTGCAGTACTTTAGTCGCTGCAAATTGGGCTTCCACCTGGTCAATAGGTTGATGATGAAGATTTTCTGCTTCGACTCTCTCAGTAGCTGAGCGAGCTGCTGATTGAATGAGCGGATTAATAGCCGTGGTTTTGAGCGAGGATAGCGCTTCTTCGAGTTCTCGATGCGTCAGTTCTGCAGCAAAGATAGATCTCTCATACAATTTAATGTTTGCTTGTTGTGTGGTCAGCCGGTAGATAAAGACTGCGCCTAGCCCGCCTAGAATGGTGAGCGGAACTAACGTAATCGGAAGAAAAGTCTTCAGAAGTCTTTGGCGGAGGGGGTAAACGACTTGAGGAACTTTTTCTAAAAAGCCCTTTTGCGCTGGTTCCTGCATAGTTCAAGTATTTCTCCGGTCAAGCACGTTGTAGTTAGTTTGGTAACGAGATAGTTGAAGCGAAGCTGCGACCCAGTGCAACCAGGCGACCATCCTTATGGGACAGGGCTCCCACGCCTCAATATTTCCCTAAAAGACTCAATCTATGTTTGCAAATGCACTGAGGAGTCAACGAATTTATGTCGTTTCAGGCCTCATTTTTTCTAATTGCGCCTCGTTGCAGATTCGCTTCAACTAATCCGCAGGGATGTTCTTCGCTTTTTAGCAGGACATTCGAAGCGCAACTTCAAGTATAAATATATACCCTAATAAGTGTTCTTTACAGCATAGCCAGTCCGTCGCTACCCTGCAATACCGTTCTCAAACACTTAAAAATTTAGGTATTTTCAACACCGCAACGCAATAATTTCTTCTGTAGATTCCCATGGATTTTTGCGTATTTTTTCCATCTATAATGTATGAATCATAGAATCCATTTAGGCAAATACTTAGAATACACGGAATTGGTGACCGACGCCTTTCCACGGGTCCACCGCCTGCCGAGTTTAACTCTGATACTGCTCAAAGACCGTGATCGGATTCATCAAAGACAAAAGTGCGATTAACCTTGCCCGAACATACTTAGGACGGCGAAAAACTTTACAGGATAAGGCTTTTTGTGTGCGGGCCCATTACGTCCCAACAGCAGGACGTGATGATGCGGCAGTGCGGCAATATATTTGTCATCAAGAAGAGGAAGACAGGCCAATTGACCAATTGAATTTATTTTGGGAAGGACGCCTCCCTTTGAGGGAAACCTGACTAACTCGCTTTGAGCGATTCCCGTATGCTAAAGCCTCCGACTTTGCCGGAGGATACCTTTACTGAACCCCTATCCAAAACAATCCTGTAAATCCTGATTTATACAGACGACAGATCGGCGATCACCTAGTGATAATAACCGTAATAAAGTATAAATTAATACCTATACTTTTCGCGAGGGGCGACGTCAAGGATTCAAATATTTCGATGGCGTCGAGGCTTAAACTCCATAAATTCCGATGATTTAAGCAGTGCTGCGACGAAGTGCGATTATTCTGTAACTCTTGTCATATAAGGGTTTCTTGCCCATGTATTTATACAGATTGCTTAATCTATATCTACAAACATGCTTACAGCTCAACGAATTTGCCTTGTTTCAGGCTTTGGACCCGGTCTAATGGCGCCTGGTTGCAGCCTCGCTGTGCGATTCGTTTAGCTGGAAAGTCGATCCCTCAAGGATTGACGTGCAGCTAGCGAGGTTCAAAAGAACCTTGACAACTCAGAGGTCGGATCAGTAACCCCTGGACTTCATATCCAAGGGAGAGCCTGACTGGTCGAGCATAGACCCAGCACCTGCACCCCTGCGGTAGCGACTGAGCATCAATCCGTAAAGCGGGGTGAAACGGACGGGAACTCTTAGATTCCAAAGAATTCCCCACCAAGGTGAGCTGACAAGGCTAGGAGACAAACCTATGTCCGAACCGTCGTTATGCAACTGAGGGGAAATGGAGTCTGACACCCCTCGTCCAAAATGGACTTGGTGATTCTCAATGAGGCTAGCGAACCTCATCGGAGTGCGACCATATCACCCGGCGGAAAGTAGGAGCCTAAATCAGCCCAAATGCCCGACTTCTGGGAACGAAGTAACTCCTCAAGAACATCCTTCAGAAACCTTCTGGGACTCTGAAGTAACCAACTCACGGCGCATGTGTTCAGAGGAGAAGGATTGTGTAAGAAGCCAACGCCGTTGGGAAAGCCAGCGGATATGCTGACGTACACACTGCTGTCGAGGCAAGTTTCAATGTTGGAGGATAACATGACGGAGTCTGTCAATCAGATATCTGATGCCTGGATAACAGTTAACTGGCCTCAGGCCAGCGTACTGTGTTCCGCCTCCAGCAGCGAATCTATCGCGCCTCACAACGGGGTGATGCCTCAGGGCTATTGCCCAATCTGCCCCTGAAGTGGGGAAGAGGTAGGAGAGGAGTCGTGTGAAGGAAAACTTTCAGGCACGATTCTGAAGGCGGGCGGGTCTTCGTGAGAGGACTCGCCTAGCCAACTCATCTGACCTATCTTGCATTGTAGAATGCACGCTCTTTCATTGCCGGGTTAATAGTCCACAATGCTTCCAAAGAAATCTGGCAAAGACGAAGCTATCTAATTAGATTCTGGAAAATCAATGTCTTGGCCCATTTACACTCTTGAAACCGCCTCTGAAGACTCTCAAGCATCCTTAATCCAAGCACAAGAGACCTTTGGGTTTATCCCAAATGTAGAAGCGGTTTCTGCTGAAGCCTCTACCCTTTTGAAGGGAGGGATGGCGTTATGGGAGCTTTTCAGCACAACCAGTTTTACCCTGATTGAGCAACAGGTTATTTATCTAACTATTAACTTTGAGCATAATTGTCACTACTGTATGGCGGTCCATACTGCCTTGGCAGGGACAGTTGAGATGCCTGTTGAAGATATTCAAGCATTACGAGATGGTACACCTCTTAAAGATCCTAAGCTGCAAGCCCTAAGGCAGTTTACCCAACGAATGGTTGCGACCAGAGGCTGGGTCACTCAGGCTGAAATTTCAGCTTTTATGACCCATGGCTATACAAAACAACAAGTGTTTGAGGTGATTTTGGGAATTGCCATGAAGGTGATTCACAACTACACCAATCACATTGCCGAAACGCCTTTGGATGATGTCTTTCAGTCTTATGCTTGGTCACGTCCGCCTCACATTTGGACGGATCAGCAACTCCAACTCATCTTTGATAATCTCCCTCAACAAACATGCTGGAAAAATAGAAACCTCGAATATGTCGGCTGTAACCAACACTTTGCAGAGGCTATAGGCCTGACAGCGCCTCATCAAATTATGGGGAAAGCGGATGAAGATATTGACTGGAAGGAATTAGTTCAGCCGGATAAATCAGAGGATCAAGCCATTCTGGAAAGCGGGATTCCCCTTAATGTAGAAAAATCACAGATTAAGCCCGATGGAACAATCCAATGGCTAAACATCCGCAGAATTCCCCTGCATGACCAAGCAGGCAAGGTAATTGGGCTGTTTTACTCCTATGAGGACATTACTGAACGCAAACAAGCCGCCCTTGCGCTCCAGGCAGCAAACAGCAGACTCATGTCGCAGGCGGCGGAATTAACCTCAGCTCTAGAACAATTACAACAGTATCAATTACAACTGATACAGAGTGAAAAAATGTCCGCGCTAGGCAATTTGGTGGCCGGTGTCGCTCATGAAATTAATAATCCAATAGGCTTCTTAGAAGGGAATCTTATTCCAGCCCAGGAATATGCGAATGATTTATTAGGCTTACTTGATCTCTATCAAGAAACCTTTCCACAACCTGGCGACACAATTGAAAAAGAAATTGAGACCATTGACCTTGAATTTCTTCGAACCGATCTGCCTCAGTTGCTAAAATCTATGAAGCTCGGGGTAGAGCGGATTAAAAGTATCAGTACCAGCCTACGCACATTCTCTCGGGCTGACAAAAACGATAAAACCTTGTTTAACGTTCATGAGGGCCTCGACAGCACCCTTTTGATTCTTCGGCATCGCCTCAAGGCCAATGAGACGCGCCCCGCCATTGAAGTCATAACAGACTATGCTGATCTGCCCCCCATAAAGTGCTTCCCCAGTCAGCTAAATCAGGTATTTATGAACATTCTCGCCAATGCCATTGACGCACTGGAAGAGAACAGTAAGGGTAAATCGTTTCAGGAAATTAAAGCACACCCAAACCAGATTGAAATTAAAACTGAACTATCAAACAATCAGGTTGTGATTTACATCCGTGATAATGGCGTGGGTATGACTGATGAGGTAAGACATCAGATTTTTGACCACTTGTACACTACCAAGGACATAGGTCAGGGAACAGGGTTAGGATTGACGATCTCACGCCAAATCATTCTTGAAAAACATGGCGGCCAAATCGAAGCTCACTCTCCCTCCGGAAAAGGGACAAAGTTCGTAATCTCACTCCCCATCAAAGATAAGCTGCTAAGCGTGTAAGCTGCATATTAATCATGGGTACACCCTTTAGCTGGACTAGCAAGAGATCTCATCTCCGCCACTCTTAATTGTAATTGTCCCGAATATAGGTCGGTAAAGACTTTGTCCTTCGGTGATTCATTTATTTACTTCAAAAGGAGGATTATCCCATAAAAATACCTTACCAGCGTGTAGGTCAAAGTCAACGGCAATAGAGATTTAGAGTTTTTGCATAAAACACTATTCCTCTTAACAAGAGAAGAACTTTTTAGCCAACAGGACACTAGGGCGTGTTTTAAAACTCAGTCAAAGCCTAATTATTTCATGCGAGGGATCAATACTTTCAAGGGGTTTTAAAACAGACCCTAGGAGTGTGTCGGACTTAAGAAATCCGTAATTTGAGAAACCAAGGGCAAACTCAAAAAATAGTCCATTTGCCTCTCTCTATTGGCTAGAATGTAGCGCTGATATTACATACCTCCTCCTGGTTAAGTGTATTTACTTATTTTTAGGCCGTTATTAGAGTAGAAAGGCGCTTTAAGTTAAAGGCAATGCATACCAATGTCCACTCACCCCTGACGGCATTGATCCCACGCAGCATGAAGTGACGGAATCCCATCACCTCTTTGATAATGCCAAATACGGGTTCAACGGTCGATTTGCGCTTGGCATAGAATGCTTTACCGGCTTCAGTGCTGAGTCGATGCTTCATCGCAGCGACGACATCAGGATTCTCAGGGGGAGTGGCTTCGGGGGCCAGTCGTTCTTCCAGCGTTAGATTATGGCTCTGTCGGCCTGCTGCAATATAGGCTTCAATTCCATTTTCCTGGAGTTTTTTGGCATTGTCCTCACTGAAATATCCCGCATCCAACGCCGCCCGTTTCACCTTCCCCAATGCATCGGGCAACTCATTGAGTTGGGCCAATGCAGGCTCGACTTCCTGCTGATCATTGGGCTGTTGACTCACATGCATGCCGACAATCAGCATCTTGTCCATATCCACCGACGCTTGGGCATTGTAGGCTTGCTCAAATCCCCCCCCCTGAAACTGGCATAATGCGCGAATCTTCATCGGTAAAATTCACTTGGTCACTGGCCTTGGGACCCGACTCAGGCGCTTTAGGTTTGCGCCCTCCCAACTTGTGTCCTTGGGCCTCTTCCTTGGCCGCCCGCACTTTTAATTTCGCCTCATACTCGGCTTGTTCCTGCTCGTATCTAGCTTTCGCACGGGCTTCTATTTCCGCTTTCACCTGAGCGATGCACGCTAATCGCTCTTGACGACGTTGGATTTCATCGGGAATATCAATGTCCTTAGTCTGCTTACCTTTCCCTTCCGCCGCTGCCTCCGCCTTTGCCAGCAGCACTTCTACCTCTGCCTGCAGTTGCCTTTCAAGTCGATTGGCATACTCCCAACTCAACGCTTTATGTTTGCTCGCGTTCGCCGCCATCTTCGTACCATCAATACTGATATCGCCCAGCTTAAAGATGCCCAGCCTGCAGGCATACGACAAGATCTGCACAAACAAGGGCTTTAACGGGTCTAAAAATCGCTGGCGAAAGCCATTGATGCTTGAATGGTCGGGGTGAGCGCCGCCGCTGATGTAGAGTATCGGAATTAATTCATAGGTGGCTTCCTCGATCTTGCGACTGGAAAAGATCCCCTTCGCATAGCAGTAAAACAACAGGCTCAGCATCATTTTGGGCGGATAAGGGCGACTTCCTCCGCCCTTGTAGGAGTCTTCTATTTCGTCGGTATCTAGTTGCTCCACCACATCGACGACAAAACGCGCAAGGCTATTGCTATCTAGCCATCCCTCCATGTTGCTGGGAAGGGTAATGGGCACACTTCTATCGATTTCGATAAATTTATTGCTCATAACCCTGCACCCTATCCATGCTCAACGTCTATATCGGACTCAGTTTATACCTGCTTTCGCTAAGTCCGACACACTCCTAGATGTTTTCAATAGTTAGTTCCCCCAGAAGGCTGGGCTTACTAAAAGAGCGTTGATATTTAAATCATTGATAGGGCGAACCAGTTACCTAAAGGAGTTGCGGAGAAATAGACACCAGTCAAAAAGTTAATATTCCCGAGGATGTAATACCAAATAAATATGAAGACACACAGGATAACTCAGATTAAACCCTTTGATAGCAAGGTTTTCAATGTCTGATTTATGCTCATCTTCATTTTGAAATGGTATAAAGCTTGATTGGTACATTGTTAAGCCGCAAGTCCCTAATTCATCAGATGCTAGTAATCTGTCAAGCCCCTTTTGACAGGTGGAGAAGCTTTGAAAGTCCTGAAAATAGGGCTTACGGTACCCACGTCACAATTCGATAGACAGAGTAATAGCTACATTCGCCTACTCTAAGCCGCATTGCTATACCGAGCCATGACCTCGATCAGCTCTCCAACTACTGCTAACAACAGATATTCCCAAAAGCCGAGAATGCTTGTGGTTGATGATGAACCCGACAATCTCGATACGCTTTATCGCATCTTTCGACGTAAATATCAGGTTTTGAGAGCTGCTAGCGGTGTTGAGGCTCTAGAAATACTAGACGCAGAAGGAGAGGTCGCCGTAATTCTCTCTGACCAGCGCATGCCTTTGATGAAAGGTACAGAATTCCTCAGCAAAACCGTGTCTTCCTTCCCGAATACGGTTCGCATCATTTTGACCGGGTTTACCGATGTTGAAGACCTGGTCGAAGCCATTAACGCCGGTCAAGTCTATCGCTATATCACGAAACCCTGGGACACAGAAGAGCTGAGCCGCATCATCCAAAAAGCGACCGAAACTTACGACCTCCTTAAGCAAAGAAATGAAGAGCTACAGCACACTGAAAAGCAGATTAAGCTGGCTGCCACCGTCGCCCAATCCGCCATACAGCGGCTGTCGCCGGATGCGATTCTACAGCTGATTACAAATGGGGTGAGTCACATACTTGGCGCCGATATCTGCGCCCTGGCCACCCTAAACGAGGGAGCTATCGAAGCCGTCACCTTGACCGGGGATTTACCTGACGCCCCGGCGCTGCTCAGTCAAAATTGTTTAGTCCGACAGGCGATCTCCTCTCAATCTCTACAAACAGCAACCGTTGCTGCCGATCCAACCCTTGACCAAGAGGCTCTCTATCAGGCAGTTGACACTCAATCCCATTTAGTCGCGCCGATTCTCTATCAGGGCGAACTGATTGCTGTTTTATCGCTACAGTGGTCTCTCGTCTATGACGACTTATACAAGGTGAGGCAGATGATGGGCCTCTTGGCTGCCCAGGTTGCGCTTGCAATGGCGAATGTCGCTTAACCTGCTGCTTGCGTTTATGTCAACAGTCGGTGACGCGAAAACAGAATAAGTAAAAAGACTTATTGATTAGTTGCTTTGATCTTGACAACTATTCAACGACAGAATGGAGGATTCTGTCAAGACTAGCCTCTAACTCCCTGAAATCAATGCTTTTGGGCTTCTCCAGCCCGTTGGTCAATTGTCGCAGGAGCCAACAGCGTTTTAAACGACATTAAGGCGAGTGGCAGTCTATGATAGCTTCTTAGCATTGAGCATAATCGAAGGATCATGCCCCCATCTACTCAAAAGGACTGGCTGTCCCCTGACCGTTGGGCTCTGCTTCTAAGTTTGGGCGGGATTGCCGTATTCGCGTTATTCACCCAGATTTACCCCGGCCCTGGAAGAGGTTGGCTTGCTACCTCCTTTGCCATTGTTCCTTACACAATTTCTTGGATACTTGTGGTAGCGCTGATTTGGCCTACAGCTTCTGCTGGTAGGATTGCCATTGGTGTACTGGTTTTCACCTGCACTCTGGAGGTATTACAGCTTTGGCAGCCCAGCTGGCTCCAGGGCATTCGAGAGCCGTTGCTAGTGCGTCTTGCATTTGGAAATACTTTCAATTGGTCTGATTTTCCGTACTATGCAGCTGGCTGTGGCCTAGGTTGGCTATGGCTACGTTGGCTGCAAAAACGATTTTGCACAAAGTAAGCCTAATGTTAAGTAGGGGTTTATGGGGCAGCGCGATGTAGAAGCTGAGTGTTAGAGGATTAGTATTGTCGAGTGCCACGCTATCTAACCGCTAAAATTCAGAAGTCTTGATGGACAAAGGTTTTAGCGATTATGCATTGGGTAAGGATACTCAAAATCGGCAATTTTCGGGTAGGTCATGCAAAAGCACTGAAAGGCCAGAAGGCTTGTATATGTGGAGTTCCAGGCTGGAGGACAATAAAGGCTCTTGGTCACCAACTGTTGACAAGAACCTGAATTTGGACTAAAAAACGCGATCACACCCCGATTTGGACTAAATCAAGGCGCGATCGCAAACTGGAAAATTCTTGATATACAACGATTATGGCGTTTTAGGCGAGGCTGAGCAGTTGCTAAAGAGTAGTTGTGCTAGGGGGCGGCAAATACTCCAAGTCATAACGGGCAAGAATATCCTGAAAGTCAATGAAATCAAGAGCTTTCACTTTTGCTGCTCAATCACCAAAAGCCGCCAAACCCCAAATAAACGTAAGACGTGACAACCACCACTAAAGGCGATCTTACTCAAGGAATCCAGCGGGAATGTCTGACTGGGTAATTCAGCCACTTACCTCATTCCAACAAAGATACGAACTCGCTAAACTATCGATAATTCTGCAATGAACCGATAGGGGATATCCACCAAGCTTAACCAATTCAGTTTGTAGTATCAGTGGTGATAGGTGATATCTGTTGTTAAGTTCGCACTCCTCCTAATTTATCTTGTGATTGGGATTGTCATCACGATTAGCGCTGATGCACTAGCGATCGCGTTGATTGATGAGGATGTATATGGGATTCCTGATAATGCTCCGTTGAGCAGTGAATGGGAACTTCTGCTATGGAAGAGTGTATCGGTGATGGTGTCTCCGGTAATGCTGGCAGCCTTTCCGGGAATGCTTGTTTTTGTGTGGTTGAGGAGAAAAAGGCACTGGTTCCATCTGATGGGGAAAATCGATGAAACGCCTTTAAGGTAAGGATTACAGCGATCTACTTTCTAGATCGCTGTAATCCTTATGATGCAAGCATTTTGGGCTATTCATCCCATCAGGCGGAACCAGCACCAGGAAATTCTAATCGTGAAAAATGGGGTAATGGCATGAATTAGCTTCCCTCCTGTATAAGAGGGGATCGACCCTGATAAGATCCTTACAGCTTAAGACTGAGGTTATCAATTCAGGGGATAGCGGCGGCGAGTAGAAATTTCCTTGGGCGTAATCACAGTTGAGCACTCTCAGCATTTCAACCTGCGCTGCAGTCTCAACGCCTTCAGCGATAACGCCTTTACCCAAGTTGTGCGCGAGGGTGATAATGGCCCGGACAATTTCCAAATTTCCGGCGTCATATCCCATGCGGTGAATAAAAGAACGGTCAATTTTTAAAGTATCTATGGGGAAATAGCTCAACCGGCTTAACGAGGAGAAACCGGAGCCGAAGTCATCGATATCTAACTGTACCTGCAGCGCTTTTAGGTCCTCCAAGAGCGCAGCCGCTTGCTGAACGTTTGTCATCATAACATCCTCAGTAATCTCCAGCTTTAGACAACTGGGATTGAGCCCTGTTTCCTGCAAAATGGCTTTTATCTGATCCACTATATTGGGTTGGCTAAATTGGCGATTGGAGAGGTTGACACTCAGCGTCAACAGATTGGGTCTGGATGCCTGGCATCCATTTTGGCGGGGGTGAGCCAGTTGAGCCCAGTCAACCTGCAATTGGACAAGCTGCCGACAGGCTTCTTGCAACATCCAAGCGCCCATGGGGACAATCAACCCCGTTTCTTCGGCGATAGATAAAAACTCTCCCGGAAGCAGTAAGCCTCGTTGTGGATGAGCCCACCGCACTAGCGCCTCAAACCCTGTGACCTGGCTGTTTGTAAGCGACACAATGGGTTGATAATAAACCCTTAAATGATGCTTCTGAATGGCTTGACGTAAATCTTGCTCTAGTTGGAGTGTCTGTACAACATGAGTATACATCTGTGGCTGGAATACCTGAAAGCAAGCCCGTCCCTTCTGCTTTGCCTGGTACATGGCAATATCCGCGCTTCGCAATAGGGCTTCAGCATTGGGCTCCGAAGAATCACTCAAAACGACGCCAATACTACCATTAATCACAATGTCATGATCCTTAATGGAAATCGGGACAGATAGGGCTTGTTGAATCCGATTCGCACAGTCGGCGGCTTCGTTATGTAGATGGAGGTTATCTAATAAAATGACAAATTCATCGCCGCCTAAGCGAGCTACGATATCGACTTCTCTAAGGCAATGGGTGAGTCGGCGGGCCGTTTCTTTCAGGACGAGATCGCCTGCTTGATGCCCCAGGCTGTCATTGATTACCTTAAAGCGATCTAGATCCAAAAACAGAAGAGCGAACAAGCGGTCAGGCCGCCGTTTATGCTGCTTCAGGACATGCTCGAGGTGGTTAAGAAAAAACTTCCGATTGGGTAAGTGGGTGAGGGCGTCATAGTAGGCGTCCCGGAAAAGCCTCTCTTCCATTCGTTTCCGGTCAGCAATACTGCGAATCAACCAGCGCCAGCCCGTTAATTCTGCCTGAGCGTTAGTAATCGAAGAAAGCGCGATCGCCACAGGCAAGGGGGCAGTGTGTTGCGGATGCAGACACATTTCCCAATCTCGTAAAGACGGCCATTCTGGAAGTTGATTGAGTAGGGTCAGAAAGGGTTTACGCTCTTGCGGGGCGACAAAGATAGTTAAGGGTTTGCCCGCCAGAAAATTGCTCGATACATTCAGCAGACTTGCCGCCGCCCGGTTCGCCTCAAGGATAACGCCTTTGGGGTCAGTTACCAAGCAACTATCGGGGGCCGCCTCAAACAAATCTTGGTAACGTCCCCGTTCTGCCGCCAGGGCCTGATAAGCTGCATTTAACGCCTCACTCTGACAGTGCAACTCCTCTGTGGTAAGTTGCCACTCTTCTACGATCAAGATGAGTTCTTCCAGAGCCTTTGTTAAACGGTCTTCTGTTGTCTTAGAAGACGAGTTGTAGGCGTCCTGTTGCAGTTTTTCCAGTCGTTGACGGGCTGCCTGAATCTGCCGATCTAAGTGAGGCATATAGTATTTCCACGTTTACAGCCCCATCCGATTGCTTGCCTTGGCGCTTAATTACTGGATAAATGTAATTTTTCCAAGCGGGAACAGTTGGTTTTATGGGGAGGATTAGCTTATCCCTGTGAATCCTTACACAGCGGTGGAAAGATTTGCCATTGGACTTTAGACTAATATTTTCCCAATCTCCCTAACACCTGAGGAGTTCATCAATCTCGATAAGAAGAGAGCAGGATCGAATTCACCTGAACAGTTGCGTCACCTCTGGCAATTATTCCAATTCGAGCTAACGGAATATCGTTCTGTGACTGCGACTATAAATTATCCAGTTTTGATGCTATATGGTCGCATCACACCTAATTTTTCTCGCTGTCTTTTCTCGATAGGCTCTAGAAGTATCATTAGTTCGTTACTAATTTTCAATAGATCAAGCTCATTGAGGAAAAAGTCTTCCCTGAAAACTCTTCTATCAGAAGACTTCAGGTTTTAGGAGACCATTAACTTAGTTCAAGCCTGACTTTTGAAAAATCTATGGTCGCCTTTTGTATTCCTGGACAATTTATAGTCGCAGGTATCTCAAAGTGGGCAGAGGATTGTTACGAAAGAATCAGTGTTTTAGCGCTGTTAATGGACAACTTATAGTCACAGTCATATCCTGAAATTCCTTAAATTCAAGACTTTCAACCCATTCACCGACTGTTGGCAAGATCCAAACTTCATGGGAAGGATCCACTTTGTACGTTTTCTTCACCATTTCCAATAAAGTCTAGTGAAATTTTTCGCTAGGATCAGGAAGAATAAAACTGTATTCACGACGCCAAAATCAACTTTGGCGTTTTTTTGCCTTACGCGATGCCTTGCATAGTATAACCCCTCACAGATGAACTCCTCGATCAATTTAGAGCTATTGAGAAAAAGCCTGATTAACGCTCTTCAAGCACTCTGAAGGGATAAAATCTGAAACGCCGGTTTCTCGTTAGCAATCCCTCCAATTGACAGGCCATGAAGCACGTAAAATGGTCGTTTCAAACATTCTCTAGAGACTTTGACAGAAGAGCGTTAAGTGGTCATGCAAAACTGTTTACACATGAAATCCGCCGAAAGCACTTTACTGGCATGAGTCACTTTGAAAATAATTTTGCCGAAGCACTTACTTGTGATCTCAGCCTCATTGCACATCTCGTGGAGGTTAAAACGTTAGATAGCATATTAATCAACATGAACCAACGCACCGCCAGCAGAGATCGCACCCCATTCCCAAAATCCACAACTCATTCTCACAGTCACACCCCAACAGCGCGACCTACTCGACTGCGCTCACCCATAATGCTTTCCCTACATTGATTTGGGCTAATATATCGATGTCAAAGCTAAAAAGATTCTCTTTGCCCCTGCTAGGCGATGCCCTAGCAGTTTTTATTGCATCATCACCAGAATATTAAACGATCAAGTCGCCAAGATTTTCCCAAAGTCTATCGTCAGCAGCCTCTGCCAAAGCACCCGCCTCACCCAGAGCAGATTTCTTACAGTGGGGGCAGAAGATGTCCTAATTCCGATGCAACAGTCACTCCTCCAATGCCCCCCAAAACTCCCCCCAAAATCAATAAATTGTGAGACTCGTAAACCCAGACTTGCAGAAGTGTTGGCGCAACGTATTCTGAATTGACAATGAAGGTGTAGTGAACTCTGAAAAACGTCACACCGACAATTCCAACTGTTGTTCCTATTGAAATATCCACCAAAAGCCTGAACCAAAGCAATCCCAGCAGTATCCTTAACAACTCAGGAGCAATCATGAGCGCCAAAAGACTTCCAGCCACTCCACCAACTATAAAACCGAAAAATATTGCAGTCGGCGAGTGGTCATAAAGCCTTGAAGCAAGGCTTGGTTTTTTCTGGGTTGAATACCCTCATATGCATAGCATGATAAGCAAAGCTAACGTTCCAAACGATGCCCCGCTCATTGCCCCACTGACCACTTTGATCCACATGTTGGCGTCATTAGTAATGCTCTGAAAATACCAATCAACCGGCGCCCTCATCAAGTATCCCTATGCCGGTCAAGATAAAACCCTCTGTCTCCAGGCCGCCCTGCTACGCCCTCCCTTCACCCACTGCCCTGGCCAGACCTGGACTGATATCAAGTCGTCGAGAATGCCCATAATAAGGCCTATTTGCATAAACTCCTTCCAGTAAAGGTTTGAGTCTCTTTGCAATGGAGCTTATATTGTGGGTAATCAATCCAACTTGATATGAGATCCTACTTCAGCCACGCCTGCGCCTACGCCCCTAAAGCTAAAGGGAAAATGACTAAACACAAGTCCTCGGGCGCGACAGTTGCGGGCATTATCCCGCTCCCTTGGGAGGTTGAAGTGTCTTCCAAACATCCCCAAGAGCCTGAATAGCCTCTTTGAGGCTGGGAGGGATCTGCTCTGGTTCAGCAGCGGTTCCGGTTTCCGCTAACACCCATCCTACCTCCGGCCGATATCGATAATCCCGCCACACAATTTCCCAAACTTCATTCTTTTCCAGATCAATATCCACCCGAAAATCTAAAGTTGTGCTTTTGCGAAGCGATACCATTTCGAAACGAGGATATCCCTCCCTGAAGCCTTTCCCAAAAATCACCTTGTACGCCACCCCTAAACGAGGCTCGAGGACCAACTTGGCGTAACTCTTCAAACAAGTGTACGCTGACATTTCAGCCTGCATAGCAGCCAAATCCAAATCGTTAATTTTCTGTCATGACATAATTCCCTCATCCGATTATCCGCCGCCACAGGTAGAAAACTAGGATCCGGACTTTAGTACAAGCCGTTATCCATCTCCTCTCATGGGTAACCGCCCAAACTATTAGCGACAGGGACACGTCCGGTAGAAACCACCCCAGCCACTGCGCCTTTCCCTAAAATACGCAAGCGGGCTCCCAAATAGTTTGGAAATCCGCTTGCGTCGAAGCAGGGGGAGCTAATCTTGGCTGGATTATGGATGCCAGTAGGTGACAGCAACGGCGATCGCGATCAGCCCCCAAGTCGCCACAGCGTAAATAACGCCTAATCTTTGTTGCGTCTGGGGCGCATCACTGGTCGCATAGGACATCTGAGTATCTTGATTCTTAGGGGCTGTTGCCCCAGCAGGCAAAAGCTCGCCGGAGCGAGGAAAAACAGCATTAGGATTGCCAGCAGAGTAAGACATGTCAAAACCTCCTGTAACTGCATGCAGCAACAATATAACGTTTTATTTCAATAATGTGCGAAAGACTCGAAATTATACTGATTTATGGTAGCGAAAATTACTCGTGAGGGTGACTCTCCTAACTCGACGATCTCACTCCATGCGGTCATCCCCCGTCAGTCTTCCCTAATAGCCAAGCCTACACCAGCCCTCCCCAACGGCTCCGGCTAACCCCCAGGCCGCAATCTCAAACCAAAATTATAGAGAGTGGTCCCGCTTCGCTGACTGGCCAGGCGCCTGCTCAATCCAAGGTGTCTACCAGACAGGCTCAACCGGAATAGCGCTTACGTCATCTAATTGAGCCGCAGGGCCCCGCAATTTGGAGCCTTGTCAGGCTGACTGGCTAAAACCCATTTGGCTGGACAACCTTTCCCCCCTGAAGTATCTAGATAAGAGTTTTTGGGATGCAGACCTGGCAGGTGATTGAATTGCTCAAAGCGCATCTCCCCAAATTGGCCAAGGAGCTACCGGGGATCAAGTTCCGCTATGAAATGGAGACGGACGCCTTCCTGATCCGCTGGCAGGGACAGGTGGTGGGACGCATTTTCGCAGACGGGATGCTCAACTTAGACTTGATGCACACCAAGACATGGAGCACCTTTAGCCACAACAGGCCGCAAAGAGTCAAAGCGCTTTACGCTAGCCTTGAGGCGTTTCTAAACGACATCAAGCGCCTCTACAACCCCGATATTCTGCAACAGATCCGGAAGGATTGAATATTTCGGCGTCCAAACGCCCGCCCCCATTACCCACCGCTCCTACTCCCACCTGACGCCCTCACCACAATTGCAAAACCTGCCCGCCCCGCCTCCTCGACAACGCTGCCCATCCGCCGCCGCCTGCCCCAGATGGCCCAAGGCTCAGGAACACTAGGCTCCCGAAACGCCAGAGCGATTCGAGTCGCACTGGATTAAACCAGCGGCTTAGCTCAGCCGCTCAGTCATGCTACGATTCTTCTGTCTACAAAAATCAACTTAAGTGTCTGCCCCAGCTTGGAAGTTGGGGCTATTTTTGTAAGTTGGCCGCTTCTTCTTAAACTTCAGCATATTCAACATCTTCTTGGGGTTTAGGGGTCAACGGAACAATAACCAACGCTAAGGCTATAACCCTTGCAGGACAGGGATTTCAGTCCATGGTTTTCTCATTTTTATAACCCTTACAATTCCTGAAACATATACCAGGCAATGAATTTGGGAATTTGCGGTTTTCAGGCTTCTCAAAAGAGAGTCAGATATTGCTTGAAAGCCCTCTTATAAGAGACTTTCAGGATTTTTATTATAGACACCTGTGACGACCATACCATGCAAATAAACCTGCTTTCAGTAGGTTTTCCTCGTAAAACCTACTAAATCCTATTCGTCAGACATCCAGACAATATGTACATAGAATATCTAAAACCTTTAATCTATAAGCCTTTCAGCTTATAAGCGCCATTTCATTGTGTCCTTCAAAAAGGTGATTTTCCTGTAATCCATAACCAGCAAAGCTTTCAACGATTTCCGACTATAATATTCGAGTGCGATCACAGACTGAAACCCATGCCTGACAGTCTTTTCAGCACTAGCGTTGTTTTTTGTTCCGTTGACCCCTAAACCCCAGACTCTGTTGCGTTGGATCACACAGGTTGTCGGTCAAAAGCTAGGGTTCCGCACGACAATAAAACTGTCAGTTCCTTCACCTCAACGATTTTGAACCAATGTATCTGATTGCGGACTACTGAGACTGAGCATGGGACCACCCTATGATGTTTGGTTTGTTAGACTTTCAGCTTACAGGTTGGTCCTTTCCTTATCCCGAACTCAGGTTACTTAGGTAAATTTATCTGATCTTACGTACGTAAATTTATCATTTCCACAGTCCAGAAATCGTGATTAAATTAAATTATTAATAAATTATTAAGGATGCAACAGTAAATTTACTTGTTGCAGATTGTCAGGCTTAGGAAATACCTCATCATTTTTAGGCTACAGCATCAGTACCTCTACTCATATTAATTACACGCATCGTTCTATCTGAAAATCAAATGATTTATCAAACGCTCCGCTATCGTTTAGCTGGTGAGCGACATCTCCTCATTGAACAGAGTGATGAGGTTGATCTCACTGTGAACTTCAAGGCGATCTCGCTAGCTCAAATGTTATTGGGCTCGCCTGAGATGGGACCGGATGGTATTCGAGCAATTGTTGACGTGGTCCCATCCTTCTCTACAGTGTTGATTCAATATGATCCCACTGTTATATCTATTCAAGGCTTGATCCGCTTCTGTGAGCACTGTGTCCAGTATCTGGATTCACCGCATAACTTAGAGTTGTCTTCTCGGCTGATCGAAATTCCTGTTCACTATAACGATCGCTGGTCTCGGGAGTGTTTTGAACAATACTGCAAAACCATTAAGCCAATTGAAAGCAATCCCGAATGGGTTGCTCGTTTGAATGGGTTGGGTTCCATTGAGAAGCTGATAATCTATCACTCAACCCCAGAGTGGTGGGTTGGCGCGGTTGGTTTTTTGGTGGGATTGCCAACCCTCATGCCGTTGAACCCAAATTTTAGACTTCATGCCCCAAAATATGACCCACCTCGTACATGGACACCGAAAGGCACAATTGGGGTTGCAGGTGGATTTACAACGATCTATCCAATCGTAGTTCCCGATGGATATCAGATGATTGGCAGAACCCCTGCGCCCATTTTTGATCCTCAAGGGCAATTGCCTGTCTTTAGGGATACGCCTTTTCTCTTTCGAATTGGAGATCGTGTAAAGTTCCGTCCAATTGATGAGGAGGAATTTGAGGCGATTGAACGTGAAATTGTCGAAGGGCGCTATCAGTATCAGATCTCAGAGCCCCAGACATTCCGCCTAAACCATTATCTCAACCATGCTCATGCGGAGATTGCTTAACGCGCTTAATCAGAGAGATGGGGAGTTGCGTAGATTCCTTTTACGCTCGCTTCCCTTGTTAAGGGTTCAAGCAAAAGAAAATTGACCATCTGTTCCGAGAAGAGTTAAGGCAATGACTGACAGAAAACGATTTGCTGTTTTAAATGGGGGAATTAGAGTCAATAAACCAGCTGCAGCAGACAGTCGAAAATGTTTTGAGGTTTTGACCGGGGGACTTGAAACCACTGTTCAAGATTATTGGGGCCGAGAGGGTTATTTAAGGTTTGGGGTTCCTCGCTCAGGGCCAATGGATAAACTTTCCTTTCAATTGGGAAATCAACTCGTAGGCAATGATGAGAATGCGGCAGGGATAGAAATTCAGTTTATTGGCCCGAAGTTACGATTCTTTAATGAAACAGTGATTGCTATCACGGGGGCTAATAATCGTCCAAAACTCAATCAGAAGTCAATTCCGCTTTGGCAAACAGCTGTTATTCAGCCGGGTGATATCCTCTCGTTTAGCCATGCGGAATTTGGGGCGCGTAGTTATATCACCTTCGCTGGAGGGATTGATACGCCCTTAGTCATGGGCAGCCGCTCCACATTTACTAGGGCGCAGCTTGGTGGATTTCAGGGACGAAAACTGATGCAGGGAGATGTCGTTTATACGTTTATACCTTCTCAACCGATGTATCAGCTCCTCGATAGAATCGTTCCCAACGAATCTCGACCGGAGTTTTCCCGCCTGTGGCAGGTTGAGGTGAACCTAGGTCCCCATGATGATGGACTCACCCCTGACGATATTCAACAATTTTTCACCTATGACTGGATTGTTTCTTCCAAATCGGATCGAATTGGCTATCGCTTAGAGGGACCTAAATTCCAGTTCTCGGAGAGCGCTCGATATCAATCTGCAGAAAATGGCAGGCATCCATCCAACACAATTGATTATGGTTGTTCTATCGGCTCAGTGTTGTTGTGTGGACATACGCCAACAGTGCTCCTTGCCGATTGTCCAAGCTTGACCGGATATATAGCCCCCTTCACTGTTACTGAGCAAAGCTTGCGAAAAGTAGGGCAAGCTCGCCCAGGCGACATTATCAACTTCAAGCAGGTTATTCAGAGCAGCGCCTCCAACCATCGCAACAGATTGCACTTAGATAAAAGCGTATCTCGTCTACTCTGCTAAGGCGCAATACATTCATCCCTTTCCCATTCAAAAAATGCTATCGATCAGATAGCTCGGTTGTTATGTCTATATTGAAAACTACTTCTAAACGAGATTTATCTACACTGTCCGAGACGCAAAGGCGACAACGACGAGCCTCCAAACCACAAGATCTTGATCATGTCGGTGTTCTACTCGTTATGCTATCTGCATTGGGGTTTGGAACTTTAGCCATTTTTGGCAAGTTGGCTTATGCTCAAGGGTTGGATCCCCTTAGCGCGTTATCTTGGAGACTAGGGGGCGCTACTGTTGCGCTTTGGGGTTGGCTGTTGTTGCGCAATCAACGGCAAGTACCTCTCTCGGCGGCAATCTCAGCCCTTTCCCTAGGCGCCATTGGATATGCCCTCCAATCAGCTCTATTTTTCAATGCATTGTCTTATGCCAGCGCCGGATTAACCGCCCTTATGTTTTACACCTATCCGGCGTTTGTCGCTCTGATTAGTTGGGGCACTACTCGACAAGCCCCTACATCATGGCAGCTAAAAGTTTTGGGACTATCTCTCCTAGGCTGTTGGTTCACGCTCGATGTGAGTCATGAAATAGTTCAGCCATTGGGAATTCTTCTGGGAATTTCTGCCGGAGCTGGATATGCCCTATATATGACTTTGAGTTCCCGGCTGGTTCGCAATGTCCCTCCGATTCAGGCGGCAGCCTTTATGTTGCTTGGAGCAACCGCCACGGTAGGGAGTATAACAGTCGTCCTCCAGGGGGTTGTAATTCCAACTACAACATCTGGGCTAAGCGCTGTCTTAGGACTGGCGGTTATTTCTACCGCTCTGCCGATTGTCTTTCTGTTTGCTGGATTACGACGCTTAAGGGTTGTTCCAGCAGCCATTCTCTCCACCCTGGAACCTGCCTTGGCCGTTGTAATGGGAATCTGGCTGTTAGGAGAACAACTGCAGTTGGCACAACTGTTAGGAGGAGCCATGATTATTAGTTCTGCACTGCTTCTACAGGTGACATCTGGACGCCAGAAAAATGAATCAATCAGACGATTCGATGGCATTCCAGGTCAACTCCCATAAATTGTGTTAATCAGTTGAGATCGCCTTTGCCGACCTGATTTGTTGTCATTCGGCGGATCGAGCGGCAAATAAGTTTCATTCTTCTCTCAGTCTGTTTCTTTTCGTCAATTATCTAGAGGTGTGGAGATGGTTGCTCCATTAGAAATTGACCCAACAACTAACATCGGTCACCGCCTTTTGGGCAAGACATATTTATCTATTCAGCGCGACCAGCACGTTCCTTTCCAGGTTTGGCTGCTAGAGAATCCCAACAGTTTCATGCCGCTACCAGGCAACATCACCCTGCCCAATCATGACTGCCTGCACCTACTGCTCAATCGCGGTTTCTCCCCAGAAGAGGAGGCGTTCATTCTGGGCTTCACCATGGGAAACGACTTGAACACCAGATGGCTGCATACTCTACTGTTCAAGTTGGCCAGCCAACGCTTCTATCCCAAAAAGTATAAATTCAACCGCGAACACCTAAAACGATTTGACCTGGGTTTCCTCTACGGTCGCCAGATAGCTCGGATCCACCCCAATCTCAACCACTTTGATTTCTTGGCGTATGCTCACTACCGCATTAATGAAGTGCGTCATATGACTGGCATTCGAATGCAGACTCTCCAACAGCTCTGGGAGACCGAACGCCTGCCAAGCTGATGTGTATTCAGGCCGCAATATGATTAACGCTCTTCAATCACTCTAGGCAGAGGAAAACTGAGGCCACTCCTTCGGAGCAGCCCTTGGGATAGTCCCTTTGAAGAGATTCATAATCGTGATCAGGGGAAACTGTCAGAACTGAGATCTCAAGATTAGTTATTGAAAAAGAAAACCTGGATGAAGCTCTAAAAGTATTAATTCTTCGTTGCACTTAATGAGAATCTTCTCAACATTATTGAGAATAACAAAATGAGTACTGAGTTCTGACACTTTCTCCACACAGCTCGGATTGTTGACTAAGTTGCTCCTTCTATGGAAATCGGCGATCAGAATATTGGATGAACGTACAGGCACACCTTTTATAGCATTTCCTGATTGAGTTGAATACACTTTGGACTTGGGATGCTCTAACAACCATACTCTGAGGCAAAGACTGTATTCAACGCGAATGAGAACCGCTATAACTTCATTGACTTGTTAACTGATAGAGTCTTTCAGCGGGAAATCGTCCAGGAGATAAGAGACAAAGGACTACTGCTGGTGGATGGGAATCTCAATGGAGAACTCAGTCCCTTGACTGGGGGTTGAAGCGCAAGTTAACGTTCCCTGATGTTTATCCACAACAATTTGATAGCTGATCGACAACCCTAAGCCGGTTCCCTTCCCCACGGGTTTGGTGGTAAAGAAGGGATTGAATAACTGCGACTTAATCTTTTCCTCAATCCCTGAGCCATTATCCTCAATGCGAATGGCTATTCGAGTATCCTGGGAAGTCCCTCGATCCCCCCCTTCCAGTACTTCAGTCCGAATCCGGATACAGGGTGGGGGGAGCGGAGGGGGAGGCGTGAGCGTGGCGGCGGTGTAAACGGGGAGTACGGAGGCGTTGATTTGAGACTGAGCGGAGCGGTTGGAACCGTTAGGTAGAACGTGTTTATCGCCGATCATAGCTGTCTCTACGCCTTTTATCTGCACTGGCCTATTCGTCCTCGTTTTTTCTAAAGCGTCAATTGCATTACTCAGAATATTCATGAAAACCTGGTTGAGCTGAGAGGGGTAACATTCCACCAACGGTAAATCGCCATACTCCCTAATCACCTCAATCGCCGAATAACCCTGCCTTGCTTTCAGACGATGCTTCAAGAGAAGTAAAGTGCTATCAATGCCCTCATGAATATCCACAGATTTTAGATCTGACTGATCCAAGCGGGAAAAATTTCTGAGGGACAGGACGATTTCTCTAATCCGCTCAGCCCCAATCTGCATGGACCCCAATAATTTCTGCAGATCTTCAACCAGAAAGTCTAATTCCATGGTCTGCTGCAGAGCCTGAATTTCAGGGTTAGGGGTAGGATACGTCTTTTGATAAAGATGAATCAACTCCAGTAGGTCTTGGAAGTATGCTTGCGCAGGCCGGAGATTGCTATAGATGAAGCTGACTGGATTATTTATTTCATGGGCGACCCCTGCAACCATTTGACCCAGCCCAGACATTTTTTCAGCTTGAACCAATTGAGATTGGGTTGTTTGCAGTGTCTTGAGCGCTTGGGTTAACTTTTGTGATTTGGCTCGTTCACTGGCTTCGCTATCTCGCAGGGCCATTTCCACTTGTTTACGCCGCTCAAAAACGAAACCAAAGGTGGTTGACAGAAATCCGATTTCATTTGTGGGCATTGCCGCAGGCGGATCAAAGCCCCCGTTCTCTTTACTGGATATGACAGCTTGATGGAGGCGATTTAGCGGCCCCAAAACAACCCTTTGAATCAATATCCCTATCACTAAAAGGATGACGACATTCCCGGCGAGTAGAGTCAAGATTGTGGTCCAAAAAGTCCGCCAGACTTTTCGGCGAATGCGGTTGAGGTCCAGGATGGCGATCACTAGTCCCCGCCGTCCTTGCATCTCAAACAAAACACTGCTGAAGGGCATCAGTTGGGCCAGAACAGGTTTCCCATCCAAAATCATTTGGAGGGAATCCTCAACACCGCTGCTAGCCGCTTGTTCTAAGGCTAAGGCCAACTCAGGGTGTAAGGCGGTGTAACGAGAGTTGTTCAGTGCCTGTGAGCTGTGGGCTAGGGTCAAATAGTCAGGGGTGACAATGGCAATCTCATCCACCGCTGGTAAGGTAGCGTAATTTTCCACCACCCGTTGCAGCATGCTGGTGTAGCCAACTTCAATCGGGCCTTCTGTAGCAAACTCTAGACCTTGAGTAATGGACTGAGCGTGTTCGACTACCTGCTTTTCTAAGCCAGTTTGAATCAAGCGAAAACTGCCCCAAGCCATCGTCAGCCCGACCGTAGTAAGAGCGGCCCCAAACCCAATCAGGAGTTGTTTGGATAGACTTAACTTAACTGGAAATGCTTCAGATCCGTTACTAATATCCTCAAACTTCAGAAATTTTCTTTCAAAGACCCTACCAATAGAGTGGCTATCAAATAGTCGATAAAATCTACTTTGCATAGTTAGCTAAGAGAATCTTTTCAAGATTTCCCAAGTTCAATCGCAGCAACCACAGGCTTTGAATTCGTTGCAAAATCATCCCGCAGCACCCTGCTATGTCGCGAATCTGCGCTAAGTAATTGTTTTAGTTGCTGGGCGGCTTCTTGTAGACGGCCTCCAGGCAACATTCGCTGATTCATAGCGATATCGCCTGGTTTCAAACCGGCATAATCCCGAGCAAACGAGTCAGCGCTTTGCCCAAGTTGGGCCGCTACGTCAACAAATACTTTGTCAGGCTCCTCGGCAATGACTTGCATCAAATCAAACCAAGCTAGGATGAACCGCTTGAATGCTTCCTTCTTCTTAACCACAACAGCGGACCGAGAAGCCAAACCATCAATCACCAGTGTGTCCACATCTTTAGTGGTATGGATAATATTGCCGTCAGTCGCTTGTTTGATTTGGCTCAATAAGGGTTCCCAGGTTGCAGCGGCGTCAACTTTGCCTGTCTCCATGAGCTGTTGGGCGATCTCATTGGAAACGTTTTCAATAGCTACCTCTTCCGGCTTAATCTGGTTGGCCTGCAACGCTTCTAACAAAATGAGATGGTTCGCGGCGCCTAATTTAGCGGCGACTCGTTTACCCTTGAGATCTTCAACAGTGTGAATTTCAGATTGGGCTACGATCCCATCCGACCCATAAGACGTATCCGCCACCATAATAAAGACCGGGCTATCATTGCCTGGGTCAGCCTGCATCGCCACCGACAAGTTCATGAAAGAGGCGTCAATGGAGCCTCTGAGCAAGGCTCGGGCTGCATCCTGAGGGTTCGAGAAACGGACCAACTTGACGTCCAGCCCCCGATTCTCGAACAACCCAGCGGCCTGGGCATAGAGAACCACATCATATCCCGGCCAGTTGGTAATGCCCACTTGTAGAGTTAAGTCATCGCCAGCCTTAAAACTGCATCCGTTAAGGGATAAGACAGATAGCAAGGAAACCAGAAATAAGGCGAGAAACCCCTTAAAAGATGTTAACTTGGCTTTAATTTTTAGGAAGATAATTCTACGGGAGAAACGCATCTTAAGTACCTCGGGAAAATCATTGTCAAAGTAACTCAAGGGGAGAGGGAATTTTCGGCGGATTTCATGTGGTAAATGATTTTACACACCCACTTATCGCTCTTCTGTTACTCTACGAAGCTCAAAATTCCTGTATCACATGCCAGATAAGGGATTGAGCTTATTGAGAATAACAGAAAAGATAAAGGTTTGTATCCTTTGCATGGCGAGGGTTTGGGGGATCGATCCTCCGAGAGTGACAGAAGAGCGTTATCCTTAACCTCGATTACCCAACTCTTCATAAAAAGATTGGGGGTCGGAATTCTCGATTACAGCCAAAGTGTTCCCTAAATTTGGCTAAGTTGACGTTTGATTTTCCTTTAGATGTAGATATATTCACTAGATTATTCACTAGATATAGATATATTTACTAGACGGTCATAAGTCCATCTGAAATTGTCAGAACTGACTCTTCAAATCTCAAATCTGCGCCAGAGAAACTTCTCTCTCCCTTCTTTTCTTCTTTAAGATAGTATTGGCTCTTGTCAACAGTTGGTGAAGCAAAAACGTGATATTTTGAATAAATTATCGATATGTCTGTGATTTTCTAATTTAGAGAGTTTTGGGCAATTTTAGAGGGCAAGAACGGGCAAATTTTGTCGTCAAAACAGGCTTATCTTATCTTAAGAGCGATCGCGTCAGACCATTGAGTGATAGGTAAGGATGGGGAGTGAGAGAGGGCCGCCGAAGCGGCGCAAACAGGACAGGAGGAAACGATATCTGAATAGACGGGGGGTAGACTTTAAATCAATCACTCTGATGAATTATGAGTAGTGAGTTCAACTCAAAGAATTCATCACTTTCCTTCTTTTGGCAATCCTTTCAGCGTTTTCGGTCAAAGCATGATGCCCCTTATTTGGCCGAAATTTAGGCTAATTAGGAAAGCTCGGCTTCTGGATAGAGGCGCTCAGGGAGTAGCTTCCCTGCGATGACAGTCACAAGACACCCAATCGAACATCCAATGCAGTACAGCAATAGCACTGGCAACATCAGCGCTATGCCCATTAAATACAATACGCTCATCACGAAATCAGATGGATCCCAATGAAACCAGGTCATGACGCTTTTCCATACCTCTCTAACGGCAATCTATCGACACTCTGTCTAAACTTCTTCTGTTACTCTGGTCAAAAAAAATAGCTCAAATGCATACTTGGCAATACTTTGAGCACTTTTGTCATTTTCGGATACAACAAAAAAGAAAGTCAGTTCTAGCAAGGGTTTCAGATTTTACTCTATCTAAAGTGACATAAGAAGTCTAATTCAAGCTCTGAGTTTAACTAAACATCTGAGGTAAGCCACTGGTTTTACCAGTGCGACTTGAAAAGCTTTGAGCGTTCCGGGAGTAAAGTAACTCCCACGGTGGCTTGATGAGCCAATATCCGTAGGAGGAAATAACAATGTCGGAATTGTATCAAAGCCTTGCTCATTCCAAGTGGGACTGCAAGTATCATGTGGTGTTTGTCCCCAAATATCGACGTAAAGTGATGTTTGGGGAGATTCGCAAGTTTCTGGGACCGATTTTTCATGAATTGGCGCGCCAGAAGGAATGCCGGATCTTGGAGGGGCATTTGATGCCAGATCATGTTCATATGTGCATAGCGATTCCACCAAAACATTCTGTGGCTTCAGTGATTGGTTTTATCAAGGGCAAAAGTGCGATGGCGATTGCTCGAGAGTTCAAAGGGAAGCAACGGAATTTTGCGGGTGAGCATTTCTGGGCGCGGGGGTACGCGGTTTCAACCGTAGGATTCGAATTAGAAGCTGTAAAGCGGTATATTCGCGAACAGGATATAGCAGATAAAGGGGGACAATTCTAGAGACTGATTGAGACACCCCCGGCAAGGACATCCGCCTTTGAGGCGGTCACATTCATTAAGCCACCGGCTTTGCCGGGGGTGTCTGACTATCTGCCGACCTCAAAGCGTATGAAAAACTTAACAAAACGGCGCTTTAGCAGGCGCCTTCATGCAAAAAATCGAGGCCATAGCCCCGCTCAATCAGTTTTTTGAAATGTTGAGCGAAGCGAGCCGCAGGAGCCCCGTCAATAATGTCATGATCTACGCTGATGGTAATGCCTAGATATTCCCGGACGGCGATTTTTCTATGGGCCACGCCTGGTTTTTTGGTGACGCCGCCAAGGGTTATGTTGAGGGTGTAGCTGGTTAACGGAATGCCCCAACTCCGGCCTTCTCCAAACATACCCACGGCTGAAACCGCCACAGTGCCCAGATACTTCTTGACCAGGTGCGGACTCTGGCTAGTGAACCAATAAATCAGATCCCGCATAAAGGCAGGCAGCAGCAGCAATCGTTGCACCATTTGCTTCCGCTGGAAACTCTCACTCTTCTCAGGATGATTCTGGATGGAATGAATTTCTGCCTCAATTTCCTGTAAGTTTTTTTTATTGGCGGCTCTGATGATGTGGGAAAAGGGGAATTTACGGTTCTCAAACGCAATCTCGATGAGGATGCTCACGTCTACCTGATCGAAGAGAATAAGCTGATTTCGCCAGTTTCGATAAGCATGCATTTGTTTGTTTTCATCCACCGCTCGTCCCAGGCAAAAGACGATAAACGCGGTTAAGGAAAGGGGGCGTCCCGTTTTAACTCTGTATTGACGAATTTGCCGACGGGTTTCAGTCACATCCACTTCCAACAAGCCATGGACCGTATGTTTACGGCGGCCAATACGCCCCGTATCAATGATGAGGGAACGCAGCTTCGGGAAGGGAATGACCTCGTAGTTATGTTGTTTCATCCAATGTTATTTTATTCATGATGCCCAGTTTTAAACCATGCCATTCTGAGCGAACCAGACGTTGCGAAGACGCCCAAATGATTGTCCCAGCTAGATAGGCTATTGACAAAGAAGCCGCAAAAGCTTGGTTATTTGAAAAGTACCGTCGCCGACTGGCAGGGCGCCATTTTGACTTCTCAAACATCCTCTTAAGGGTCTCCCTTCATCCATGACGGTTAGATTTCGATTCACTCCATTCAGCATTTCCTCCCACCTTTGTCCGTTCACCCGACTCAAGCTGAAGGTGTGGTCGAGACTTTTCCTATGCTAGGTAAGTATATTGAGGAACTTGTGAGGAATCGCATCGATTGCCCTCTATCCCTAACGCGATCTCTGAGTCCAATAAATTTACGTAGCTTAATAAGCTCAAGCGAATGCTTCTTGATCATTTATAGCCGTGGATACAGCATTCCATACACCTATGACGCCAGCTCAAATATTGTCGATGTTTATGTGGGGCATCTTCGCAAGAAAATTGACAGTCATCTAATTGAAACCGTTCGAGTCGTCGGGTATCGGCTGCAGAATCAGGCGACAGACCTTTCAACCGAATAGGATCAACCAAAACGGCCATTGACATTTGATGAGTCACCCATGAGAAGATTTTCATAAATGTTGGATAAATGATTGATATAACAAGCTAGCTAACTCAATACTAGAGAACACTGATGCAGGTTATTGGACATCGTGGGGCGGCGGCGCTGGCGCCAGAAAACACTTGGGCCGGGTTTGATATGGCTTTATCAATTGGCGTTGACGCCATTGAAACAGACATCCGCGCCACCAGCGATGGGGAGTTAATCCTCATACATGACGAATCCTTAGACAGGACGACCAATGGTAGCGGCATTGTGCATAAAACCCCTTGGTCTGTCATCAAGACCTTGGACGCTGGCTCGTGGTTTAGTGAAGCTTATCGGGGTGCGCCCGTCCCCCGACTGCGTGACACCTTAGAACACTATGGGCGACACACCCACTTGGACCTGGAGATTAAGCAATCCGGCGTCGAGTTTGAAGCGCTTAAAATGGTGCAAGACTTAGGTCTACAAGCGGCGGTCACCTTTACCTCGTTTGACTTTACCGTTGTGCAGCGGCTGAAGACAGAGGCTCCCGATATTCAAGCGGGTTGGCTTATGGCTGACATTAATCAAGGGAAGGTCATGACTGCTATTCAGGCCGGACTGAATCAGGTGTGCCCCGCGGCTAAAGGCCTATCGCCAGACTTGGTCTCCGAGTGGCGAGGTCTGGGGTTGGAGGTGAGAGCTTGGGGCGTGTCAGACCCGGATGTGATGATGTTGGCCCTCAACGCCGGGGTAGATGGTATGACGGTTGATTTTCCCCAGCTTTTGTTAAAGGCGCTTGGCAGGACCCCATAGCGGTGGGCGTCCAGTTGATTCTCATGCCGCTCAAAGTGGGTCGGTGCATAACGCGGACGACCCTGAGCGTGTAGAGTTCAGCCAGCAGCGCCAGGACGATCCGGGTTCCCAGCAGCGCCGCCACACCCCAAGCGCTCCAAATGAGTCCAGCCAGGAGGGGGCCGACCACCGTGCCGGCATCTTCGCCAGCGCTCATCAAGCCGATGATCCGAGCTCGTTTTGACTTGTCGCCCGCCGAGATTTCCGCCATCATTGCCGCCCAGGCGGGACGAAAGGCGGCTGTGCCGATGCGATCGCAGACTTTAGCGCTGAGGAAACCGGCAAAGGTAGGAGACACCCAGTAAAGGATTGAGGAGGCCACATTAGTCAGACTTCGGGTCATCAACACCCATTTACGACTGGCGCGGTCGTAGAGCCAACCAAACACTGGCGTTGAAACCAGGGTGACAATCGTCGAGACCAGATAAAAGAAACCAGCCTGGGCCGCGCTCAAGCCTGCATATTCAACCAGCAATAAGGGCATCAAACTACGGAGCATTCGACCGATGCTGCTGAGCAGGAAACCGTATCCCACAAACAGCAGCAAGTTTGTTTTGAGGGGAGGAGTCTGCCTGCCTGTCTTTAGGGGAGGAGCGGTGGGAAACGGGCTTTGAGCGAGGGCGGGGGACTTATCCGGGGGGGAGCTTTTACCTTTGGGGATCAAAACACTGACCGCTATTAGGGGCAAGACAGAAAGCAGGAAAGCGAGTCCAAATACCCAACTAAAATTCGAGGCAGTCAGGGTCAAGATTACCCCCGCCACGCCTTTGCCGATTGAGCTTGCCGTTCCTTTCGCGGTTTGATACCAGGCGAATGTGGCCGCCAGTTGCTTTTTGGCGCTGCGATCGGCGATTAAGGCGTGCATGGCCGGATCTCGCAGCGCCTTCGCTACTCCCCGGCTCGCCTGGAGTAAATAGAGATGTAAAGGGGTGCTGGCCGCCACCAGCAATAAGACCATGAGGCTACGCAGGCCGATCGACAGGGTGGCGCCGCGCTTATATCCGATGCGGTCGGCAATCCAACCGATGAAGGGTTTTAAGGCCATAGACACGGCGATATTGAGGGAGGCCAATAGACCAATTTGGGCCACACTCAACCCCAGATGGCGGGCGTACAGGGGCAGCGCAAACGCGATCAGGCCAAAGCTCAGGCGTGAAAAGAAGCCTTCGCTGATTACGCCTAACAGGGCTCGGGTTCTTTGAGGTGATGGGGATTGGAGATGATGACTCTGATTGGATTGAACCATGGTTTACTGACTCACCTGTGAACGGAGGATCTGCTCGATCTGGGCGATCCCGCGCTGGGTGGCGCGGTTGTCCCGAGGATTCAACACGCTGTAGTGAAGCACCCGCTCTCGCTGGTCATGGTAGCGATCGCACTGCAAATTTTGATCAATCAGAGGTTTGAGGTCTGACATGCGATCGCAGACATCGCCGCACTGCCAGAGATAGGTCATAGAGGTCACATCGGCGCTGCGACGCAACAGTCCAGGTTGGGGATTGAGGAACACTGCTGGACGATCGAAATACAACCACTCGTAACCAGAGGCGGAGATATCGCCAATGAACAGATCCGCCTGGGCGAACCAAGGCATGACGTTTCCCGAACGAATCAGCTTAATGTCAGGAATACGCTGGAGCCGCGCCACAATCGTCGGGTCGTAGAAGGGACGATTAGGGTTGAAAATATTGGGGTGAGGTTTGACAATCAAGTTGTAATCCTGGCGGATCTGATCCACGACATCAAGGTTATTCAAAAAGTGCTCAATCGAGCTGATACCGCGTTTACGCCAGGTCGGACAGTAGATGATCGTCTTACGGCCATTGTCAAAGAGCTTTGGCAGAGTGGGTGGGCAGTCAAACTTGGGATAGCCGATCAGCGACCACCGCATCGTTCGATTCGCTGGAGTCTGCAACAAGCGATCCACTTGTCGCCGCCCCACACACAGGCAAAGCCGGTAGTCACTGAAATCTCGTTCATAGGTGAAGGGCTTATCAGACATGCCGTGAAAAATTTGAATGGCGCGAGTGTGGCGGGTCCGTTCTTCAGCTCGCAAAAAGCTCGGCGTCAATACCAGATCATAGGTATCCAGGTCACAGTTTGTCGTCAACAGGTGGTTGTATCCGGCATATTCGTGATTCCCTTCCCCATCAGCACTGAATTGACGAACCACTAGAAAATTTTGATTGGAGCCCTGCTGCAGGAAATAGTCCAGATAGGGCTTTAGCGCAGCAAAGTAATGCAGGTTAGCGGGATCTCTCAGGTAGTAGGCAATGCGTTGAGGAACTTTGGTTTTCTCGATCGGCGTGATGGCGGCGTGCAGCATTGGACTTCCAGGGTTGTTGATGAAAAGTAGGGGGACAGGGGGGGCAGGGGGACAGGGGGGGGCAGGGGGAGTAAGGGGGCAGGGGGGCAGGGGGGCAGGGGGCAGGGGGCAGGGAGC
>JASJDH010000248.1 GCA_030065175.1 Leptolyngbyaceae cyanobacterium MO_188.B28
GTTCTCTATGTATTAGATGAACCGAGTATTGGTCTCCACCAGCGGGACAATAGTCGATTGCTCCAAACGTTGACTCGGTTAAGAGATTTGGGCAATACGTTGATTGTCGTTGAGCACGATGAAGAGACGATTCGGGCAGCGGATCATCTCCTGGATATTGGGCCTGGAGCCGGCGTCCATGGCGGCGACATTGTGGCTCAGGGAGATTTAAAAACGTTGATGGAGGCTCCGGATTCCCTTACGGGGGCGTATCTATCCGGCAGACAGTCTATTCCGACCCCGGCCCAGAGGCGTGAAGGCAATGGCCGTTTCGTGCGCATTCGCGACGCCCATCGCAACAACCTCCAGCATATTGACATCGACATTCCTCTTGGGAAGTTGGTTTGTGTGACTGGGGTATCTGGTTCGGGTAAATCCACCCTCGTGAATGAGTTGCTTTATCCCTCTCTGCAACATCACTTCGGGTCGAAAGTTCCTCAACCGAAAGAGATGGCTGAGATTAAGGGATTACAGGCATTGGATAAAGCGATTGTGATTGACCAATCGCCCATTGGCCGGACCCCTCGGTCGAACCCAGCGACCTATACCGGTGTCTTCGATGTGATTCGAGACCTGTTTTCCGGCACCATCGAAGCCAAAGCTCGAGGCTACAAACCGGGGCAGTTTTCTTTCAATGTCAAAGGGGGCCGCTGTGAGGCCTGTAGCGGACAGGGCGTGAACGTGATTGAAATGAATTTCCTGCCGGACGTGTATGTGCAGTGTGAAGTCTGTAAAGGCGCTCGCTACAACCGAGAAACCCTCCAGGTGAAATATAAGGGAAAAAATATTTCGGACGTGTTGGAGATGACGGCGGAAGAAGCGTTGGACTTTTTCCAAAATATTCCGAAAGCGGCGACTCGGCTACAAACTATGGTGGATGTGGGTTTAGGCTATATTCGTCTGGGACAAACCGCCCCAACGCTTTCCGGCGGTGAAGCGCAACGGATGAAATTGGCGTCTGAACTGGCTCGTCGCTCTACGGGTAAAACCCTCTATTTAATTGACGAACCGACGACAGGGCTCTCTTTTTACGATGTCCACAAGTTGCTGGATGTGGTGCAACGGTTGGTGGATAAGGGGAATTCTGTGATTATGATTGAGCACAATCTGGATGTGATTCGCTGCGCCGATTGGATTATTGACTTGGGGCCGGAAGGGGGCGATCGCGGCGGCGAAGTTATTAGTGTCGGCGCTCCGGAGGAAGTGGCGAAAAACTCCAGCTCCTATACCGGTCAATATTTGGAGCAAGTGTTGCAGCAACATCCTCCGATCCCCGAATAGGCTTGAATTAAATAGATCCCAGGGTTTATCAAAAACTCCGGGATCTCCACTACTGCCCTGACTCGATCGTATAAGTTACCTGCAATCGATATTCGTTTTTGGCCGGGACGGTGACCACATCCGCTGCGGCGTTGGCGGTTTCGACACAGATAAACCGGGTGTAGTCTTCATCTTCGAGGTCGCCCGCCTTCGCAGAAAGCGCCGACCAAGGGTTCCACACCACGGCTGTTTTATTCCCTGTGGAGCGAATACGGATACGCCGGTTTAAAGCCGCGTCTTCGATGACCAGCTCGTTAGGGACGTCAGTATAAATCCGATCCACTTCAGCGGCGATCGCCACTGGACCGGATTGGGGCTTAACGGCGCCGCCATCCACCTTGTCAATATAGCTGCCGCCATCCAGTCCCAGTACGGTGGTTTGGGTGATGTCCCCAATCGTGAAGTACGTATGCAGCGCCTGAGTGATATCAAAGGGGCGATCGCTGAGATTTCGACTGACCAATGCCAGGGTGAGCGCGGCGCCGATAGTGATTTCTATAGCCAGTTCAAAAGCATAGGGCCAAAGGGGTTGGGTGCTGTCATCGTCGCCAAAACCGAGGGTGACTTTAGTTTCTCCACTGGAGAGAGCCTCTGTCTCCAACACCTGCCAAGGGCGGTTGCGGGCAAATCCGTGGTTGGGGCGTCCGCTTCCCTCAGGGTCGGGACCAAACCAGGGCCAACAGATAGGCGCTCCTCCTTTAATCGCTTTGCCCGTCTGATAGTAGGCTTTTTCACTGACGAACATAAGATCTTGAGATTCCCCTTTGGGTTGAAAGGAAAGAATCTGGCCGCCGTAGACGGAAATTAATGCTGTGGCCTGGGTATTCGTAACTTGAATGTAGGGAAAGTCCCCTTTCCCAGAGATAAACTGGACTTGCTCGGGAATCCCGTAATCGTTGTTTAACTGAACCAAATCCATTGGAAGTATCTCCTACCTACCCTCCAATTATCTTCACTAATTAGAATTTTCCCCATGAATTCCATCGAAAGGGGCAGATTAGGGATGGGTGTGGGACTGAAATCCCAGTGAAAGGGTGGGTGGGTGGATGGTTTCCAAAGCAGGATGAGACGATCTGAACTAAGATCGAGACACGATTGCTGAAAAGCGCTGTCAATCATGACTAGAGCCCCAATTCTCGATCCTGCAGAAAGTTATACCTTTAGCAAATACGCAGACTTGCCTTTTGATGCGGCTGATATTTTGGCTGAGTTTGGCGTAACGTTCAAAAATGCTTCACTGCAATTGCCTCAGCAGTTACCCATTGACCCAGAGCCGCTGAAAATTGAACTCCAGGAAAATCTAGCCTTGGTTGACCCCACCTCAGAAATGGCTCGACGAGTGGCGCTAATTTTTCCCATTCTAAAAACCGTTTGTAAGTTTATCCAAGCTCCCCTCAAAATTGAATATCCAGTCCGGGTGAATGCTCGACTGAGAGGTAGCTTTGACTATTTTATTCCTACCCCGCAAAGCCTGCTGGTGATTGAAGCTAAAAACGCGGACTTATCTCGCGGCTTTACCTAGCTTGCGGTGGAACTGATCGCCCTTGACCAATGGATCGATTCGCCTGCTTCAGTCCTCTACGGCGCTGTCACTTCTGGAGATATCTGGAAGTTTGGCCTGTACCAACGTCAAACTCAGCAAGTTCAAAAGGATATCAATACCTACTCAGCGCCTAATGACCTTGATCAGATACTATCCATTTTGTTTGGCGTTACGCTAAATTCGCCTATTGAATGAAGTTGGATACTATCCATTCTGTTTGGCCTTACGCTAAATTCGCCTATTGAATGAAGATCACTTGGGCAGACGCTAACGCTTTTCAAATGCTCCCAAAGTTTGCTTTTCGGTTCCGGCAATCCCAACAGATCCAACCCACTCAACTCACTCAAACGGCAGTCCCCAATTGGCGATTGGTAGTGGGGCAACCCCATTCTCTTAACGGAGAATTCACTTGGCGAGACGCAGGAATTGCAGTCGTCAATGCTCCCATTGCATTCAGCCCAAGCCAGCGCTTTGTGGTCATTGGCAATGCTGATCTAAGTTCTTATATGCGGTCAAACTCTGCACATGCTGCCAGCTCCGTTCAAGGGACAAAGGCAGCATTGTCAGATCCAGCCTTATCTTTCATTGCCCAGGAATGGGAAGAAAGGGGACCTGCTATTCTCGGCGACCTTTGCGGCATGTTTGCCTTTTCGGTGTGGGATCGAGATCAGCAAGACTTACGGCTCGTGAGAGATCCTGTAGGGGCATACCCGCTTTATTACACCACGACTGGAGCGACGCGCTGGATCGCGCCTCGTTTGGCCTTGCTGAATCCATTTCACTCAAAGGAATTGGATGGGGTCGCCCTACGCGACTACCTTTGCTGCGCCTTTGTACCGGGGGAGCAAACCCTCTGGAAGCAGGTGCATAAACTGCGGCCTGGCGTCTGTCTACAGTTGAAGACCGGCGCTGCGCAAACCTACTGGCGACTGCAAGAATCGATTGAAGCTGCGGATCAGCCCTTGGAATGGCATGGGAGGCGGTTGCGATCGCACCTAGAAACCGTAGTCCAAGACTGCCTCCCCGAAGCGGAGCCCGTCGGCGTCTATCTCTCCGGTGGGTTGGACTCAAGCTGCATTACAGCGTTAGCGGCTCAACTCCACAATCATCCTGTCCATACTTACTCGATTCACTTTGGCCAGGACTTGCCCAACGAGCTGGCTTTTTCCAGTCTAGTGGCAGAGCATTGTCAAACCCAGCACCACATTCTGGAAATTTCCCCCTCAACCCTATGGCGGCGTTTACCGGAAACCCTGGCTCAATTGGATGAACCCATTGGCGATCCGCTGACTGTGCCCAATTTAATCTTGGCGGAAGCAGCGCAACAATCTGTTCGGGCCATTTTGAATGGGGAAGGGGGCGATCCTTGCTTTGGCGGTCCTAAAAATCAACCGATGCTGCTGAACCGGTTGTATGCTTCTTCAGCAGAGGTCGATACCTCAGATCACCTGAAGGACTGGGTATCGACCTACTTGCTTTCCTTTCAGAAATGCGCCGCCGATCTGCCCAATTTGCTCCAGCCCGATCTGTGGCGGTTGGTGCAGGCCGAGCCCTCTGTCTTCGCCTCAGATTTGCAGGATAGCTCCACCTCTTACCTGAACCGTCTGATGCGCCTCAATATTCGGTTCAAAGGCGCGGACCAAATCCTGACGAAGGTAAATAATCTAACCCGAGCAGCCGATTTGATGGGGTGGTCTCCGTTATTTGATCCGCGTATCGTCGCTTTGAGTATGACCATTCCCCCGACGTATAAGCTGGCGGGAGCTGAAGAGAAAGCCGTATTGAAGGCTGCTGTCGCCGATCTGCTGCCGGAAGAAATTCTGCGTCGTCCTAAGAGTGGCATGCTGGTGCCTGTGCAGTATGGCTTTCGCCAGGTTTGGCGAGCAGAGACTAAGGCCCTATTGCTGAATCGAAAGGCTGCGATCGCCCCTTACCTGAATCAAACCCTGATTCGCCAGTGGTTGGCTTACGAGGGGGACATCTGGGGCCGCTATGGAGTAAAACTTTGGCTGCTAACCAGTCTAGAACTCTGGCTAAGGGCAAATTTATAAAGACGTATACAGCTCAACCAAACCCCCCTGCCAAAATAATTGGGCTGATGCTGGCGGTATCCTGGTAAGCCCAGGGCGCATCTGTATCACCACCGGAACCTGTCCAGCTAATTCTCTGACTGACGACCCGCAGCAATTTTTTGGGACCAAAGGATTCGAGTTCTAAAAAATTGCCTGCCAAAAGCCAGTTCAGTTCTGCTCTAGAAAGGGTTTGTCGGACTGTTTCAGGGATGTGTTTAGCTTGCCGAGCTGAGGCGTTAGAACGCTTGACGGCGGCTTTTTTCATGGCCATCGCCTGACGGGGCGACAAGCCTAAATCATAAATTTTGACATTGGGATTGGGAAACCATTTAGGTAGCCGCAAGGTGGTCGATAATCTTACACCAGTCGGGGTAGCGCCATGGAGGGCATAGACACTGAGGTTTGGGTTGCGCTGCAGCATTTCTATCACCGTTTCAAAAAGTCCCAAAGGGTATCCGCTCAAACTGATCACAGCGCAGTTGTGCTCGAAATGCAGATTGTTAGCAATCAGTAGTTGGGCGACACTGTCGTTTTCACATACAACGACCCGTTCAAAGCTGTAGTCACTGACCTCTGGACTCACAACAATTGAAGAGGTTTCCTGACGAAGTGGCGGCAAAAGCTTGGGTATCCCGTTGATCTCTCGCCATTTTTGGATCCATAAGAGAAATGTCACTCGATCAATCTGAGATATTCCGAGCTTTAGCTGTCTAATTTTGTGTCTTTGCGGACATAACCAGGCAAAAAATGGAAGCATCGTGACAGGAGTTATTATTAATGCTGTTAAGTTGCCAGTAAATATTCCTATGGCTATATTGATGGCTATAAATAGCATCAGGAATCCGAAGATCATGTTCAATATGTTCACAGACCGAAGTACTTGTTGCTCAAGTCGCCTTTTGAGCAGATATTGGAGCTGCTTTTCGGTAAAAAACAGCGCTCCATTGACAGATAGGTCTTGAATCAGCTTGGCAAAGAAAACGTCGGTGAACCCAGGCATGGGATGCTTAGCAGCCGTGGGTTCAAAGGCAAAGAGGTGACCGCAAGACTTACATCGTCCTTGGTTGGCGGTGCGATCTCTCAGTTGGTTGTCAATGCCGCATTGAAGGCATTTCATCAGGGAACCTCGGTTACAAACAAAATCATGTTTGCCTGCTAAAGATTAGTCATAGTCATCAGTGCAGAAAACTCGGAAGGTAAAAAACACTCTGTTTTTTGGATTGCTCAGCACCATTTTGGTACGGCAATCAAAAATCATTTAGCCAAAAAATCATTTAACCAAAACTACTAACCACAAAGATTTGGCTATCGCTATAGGGATCGCTATCGCCCCACGATGAGTCTGAATCATTGCTGGAGGACGCTCCTTGACGATTGAGGTTAATTCCTCGACTGACCACTTGCAGTAGCTTTTTGGGGCCAAAGGATTCCAATTCTAAATAGTTGCCCGCCAACAGCCAGTTTAGTTCCTCTTCAGAGAGGCTTTGACGAATCTCTTCAGGAAGATTGTTCGCCCGGATGCCTGATGCGCCAGAACTGAGGACAAAGGGATTGTTCATGGCCAGCGCCTGGCGGGGCGACAGGCCCAAATCGTAAATGGCGATATTCGGATTGGGAAACCATTGGGATAGTCGCAGAGTTGTTGTCAGTTGGACGCCATCGGGAGACGCATCGTGGAGCGCATAGACACTCAAATTAGGATTGCGCTGCAGCATTTCCATCACGGTGTCAAAAATCCCGAAGGGATACCCGTTCAAACTAATCACAGCGCAGTTATGCTCAAAGTGAAGATTGTTGGCGATGAGCAGATGCGCGACAATGTCCTGTTGGCAGACGACGACTCGGTCAAAGCTGTAGTCGCTGACCTCTGGACTAACTGCGATCGAGGCAGGTGAGGGCGTTTCTGGACGAACTGACGGCAACAGCGTCTCGGGGTCGCCGTTCACTTGCCGCCACCGTTGAAGCCACTGGACAAATGTGGGGTGAGGAACCCTAAAAATTTTAGGCTGAAGTCGCCTTTCCTGGCGTTTTTCCCACCAGCCCAAAAGCCACATTGCCGCCCCAAACGGAATCAGCAGAAGCCCTGCTTTCGAATATATCGTGAAAAACCCCAAAAACAGGAGGAGGCCTCCTGTACCCTGAAGAGCATTGATCGGACGATTAGCTTTTTGTTCAAGTCGTCGGTTGAGCAGATAGTGGAGCTGCTTTTCGGTAAAAAACAGGGTGTTATTGACGGAGAGGTCTTGAATCAGCTTGGCGAAGAAGGTGTCAGTGCACTGAAGCGGGTTAGACACCGTCTTGGGTTCAAAGGCGAAGGGGTGGCCGCAGGCTTTACATCGTCCCAGGTTAGCTGAGCGCTCGCGCAATTTGTTGTCAATGCCGCATTGAATGCACCTCATCGGGAAACCTCGTCGAAACGCCAGGTCGTCATCCCCTCCGCAAAGCTTGCCAAAACCAACGGGGGAGCCAAAAAGGATGGTCCAACGCCCAACCAGTTGACGCATCCCCCAATACTGTAAGTCGCCATTGCCGCCACATCAATAATAGCCACAGGGCTTCCCCCATGCGTCGTCCCTGGATGCCCCCTAGCCGACCGGAGAGAATGTCAGCTGGGAGATGGGCTCGCCAGAGGCCCTCGGCCCGGAGGTCAGCCGGATTCAGCCAGCGCCCCAAGTCAGACCATAGCTGATTGAAACACCAAAAAGTTAGGGGAACCCCCATGCCTCGTTTCCCCCGCCAGACAATTTCTGGGGGGAGCCAGGTCTCCGCAGCGCGTTTGAGAATGTACTTTTCACAAGTCCCCCGCAGATAGAGAGAACTAGAAAGGCTAAAAGTCCATCGGGTCAGCTCCGGATCGCAAAAGGGAGAGCGCACCCGTAAACCATGGGCAAAAGCTAGTTGAGTGGCGCGGGGCTGGATGTTTTGCGCCCCTTTCAGCATCAAAGTCGCCCGCCGCAGGCGGTGTAACAGAGGGTCTTGATCGCTCCCGAGGGCTGACTGTAGCCACTGATGGGGAGAGAGGGCCGCGATCTCGTCCTGAATGGGCGGGGTGAAAATTTGAGTCTCGTAGCCGTAGAACCGATGAAATGTTTTCAGGTATTGCTGATCAAAGGCTTCAGGCTGTTCGGGCGACATTAGATTGTAGAGCCTTGCGGTAATGAGCGGTTTATTGGTCCAACCCGCAAATAGCTGATCGCCATTTTCCCCATTAAAGACAACAGTTGTGTCAGCAGCGGCGGATTGATTCAGCAGATATAGAGGTACGGTGACACTGTCGCCAAAGGGGAGATCCAGCGCTTGGGCGGTGGCCGCCAGTGCTGCTCGAATCTGCGTTGGCTCGGCTTTTACCGTCACCAGCGGAATCCCTAGAAACTCCGCTGTTTGTCGAGCATAGGGCAGCTCGGTGGCGGCTTCATGGCCAAAGTCAAGACTGTAGGCTTGCACCTCTACCCCCGCCTGCGTCAGGAGCGCCGCCACCACGGAAGAATCCAGCCCCCCAGACAGAAAAACCCCAACCGGTCCCTTCGGCAAAGCGTTAAGCTGTCGGCTCACAGCCGCCTTGAGTAAGGTTTGCAGCTGATCAACGGCGGCGGCTTCATCCTCCAGCTGATGGGATGAAGTGCTCCAGTCGCTAACGGTTTTCTGCAAGTGGGATTGTGTCAGCAACTCTCCTTGCGGCGACCAGCGATGTTGCTGGGTTACCCCGGCTGGAACCGCCTGGATTGCTTGAATTGGTGTTAGCGGCGTCGGCACATAGGAAAAGCAGGTATACCCATAGAACGCAGGGAGACTGATATCCCAAAGCTCTACTAAGGGGAGCAAATATCGGAGTTGGGAGGCAAACCACAGCGCTGACCCTTGTTGCATCCAGTACAGGGGAGCCCGCCCGAAGGGAGTCCGCCCCCATTCAAGGCTGCCGTCTTGTTTTACCCGAACCCAGATATCTTCATCGGTTGACCCCAAACCTGAAGCCGATAGGGTTCCCAAGCATTCCCCGTTAGTAGACTGGCTTTGGGCTTGCCTGTGGGACGATTCCCGCGCCGTTGAACTGCCGTTATAAATCTGGACCACGCCCCACGCCACCCCCTGTGAAGCAGATGAGCTTTCCCGCAGGCGCAGGCGAGAGGAAGAGGATAGGTGTGCGATCGCATCCCTTAACCGCCGCCCCATCAATGACTGCGGCGACTGGCCCCAATAGCCGATAAATCCCCAGGGTTGAGCCTCAGGTTGGCCGTCTACCGCCACAGCCTACCTACTCACTCCACCTTAAAAGTCTGACTATCCAACGGACGCTTCCCCAAGTACATTTCTACAGCCCAGTCACCGGGGTCGGCAGAGAATCCAATTCGGTGTTTGCAGTGTGTCCGCCATACTGGGGTGCTAATGACTTGAGTATGGTAAGTATTTTGGCGAACGATCTGACCACTGGGGTTAAACCAGTTACAGGCTAAGGGAAGACGCCGACCCACCGGAGCATTTTCCAAGGTCACCTGGTAAAACACCTCCTGACCTTCCTGCCGATTGATCAGAGCAATAGGCGATCCATCTGCTAAGGTTAGCTGATCTTGAATAGCACCAACGCGGCTTTGAACCTGCCATTGACGCCATTGTCCAAAGAAAGTCAGGGCTAGCCCCACAAATACAACCACACACACTGCCGCCACAATCTGGTTGCGCCGTCTAGTTTGAGCCGCCGCCACTTCTTGCCGTCTTAATTGCATCAGAGCGTCATCCAATAGCTCCGATGGTAGACCTAACTCATTGAGAATATCTTCAACCTGCTCGCGATCAAGTTCGGCCTCCCTAGAGCGGGCCAAGCGATCAACTTCCGCTATTAATCGTTTCAGTTCGTCATCGGTCAGCCGTTTGGTCATGGAACTTTACCTGTCTAGCGAGACCGCAAAATTAATTAGAACTAGAATCAGATATAGCAAATCTACATTAAATGGTTGCAGGTCTTTAATTTTTCTCACATCGCCCCAGACGCCCAACTTAACCAAGCTGGGAGCATTTCCATAAAACGAATAGCGGCTGTGGCATTTGCCACAGCCGCTTCCACACACTCTAGCTAATCGCTAATTAGCAGCTAGACTTAGTAATCGAAATCACCGCCCATAGCGCCAGCGCCAGGAGCTGCGCCTTCCTTCGGTTCAGGCTTGTCCACCACAATACACTCAGTGGTCAACACCATCCCGGCGATGGAAGCTGCATTCTGTAAAGCAGAACGGGTGACTTTCGCCGGGTCAACGATGCCAGCGGAGAACATATCAACGAACTCATTGTTAGAGGCGTTAAAGCCAACGTTGAAGTCCTTCTCCTTAACCCGCTCAGAAATGACAGCGCCATTCTGTCCAGCATTTTCAGCGATTCGCTTGAGCGGAGAAGCTAGGGCGCGAACCACGATCAAGGCTCCAGTTAATTGCTCACCCTTGAGGTTGCCGTTAGCCCACTCTTCCAGGTTGGGAGCCATATGCGCTAGGGTGGTGCCGCCGCCAGGGACGATGCCCTCTTCAACGGCCGCCTTGGTGGCGTTGATGGCGTCTTCCAGGCGCAGTTTGCGATCCTTCATTTCAGTCTCAGTTGCCGCCCCGACTTTGATCACGGCGACGCCGCCAGACAGTTTGGCTAGGCGCTCTTGCAACTTCTCCTTATCGTAGCTGGAGTCAGATTCGTCAATTTGACGCCGAATCTGTTCGCAGCGGGCTTTCACATCCTTCTCATTCCCTTCAGCCACCAACGTGGTGTTGTCCTTGGTGATGGTGACGCGACGAGAAGAGCCCAGCATATCAAGCTTGGCGTTTTCTAGCTTCAGCCCGGTATCTTCGCTGATCACCTGACCGCCTGTAAGCACTGCAATATCTTCTAGCATTGCTTTACGGCGATCGCCAAATCCAGGGGCCTTAACGGCAGCGACATTCAGGACGCCCCGTAGACGGTTAACCACCAGAGTCGCTAGGGCCTCTTTCTCAATGTCTTCCGCCAGGATCAATAATGGCTTGCCGGACCGAGCAACCTGCTCCAGCACCGGCACCAAGTCTTGCACCAGGGCGATTTTCTTGTCTGTAATTAAAATGTAGGGCTCATCCAGCACCGCTTCCATCCGCTCAGTGTCGGTGGCGAAGTAGGGAGAAATGTAGCCCTTTTCGAAGCGCATTCCTTCGGTGACCTCCAGTTCGGTGGTCATGGATTTGCCTTCTTCTAGAGAAATAACGCCTTCACGGCCGACTTTCTCCATCGCTTCGGCGATCATCTTGCCGACTTCTTCGTCATTACCGGCTGAAATGGAGCCGACTTGAGCAATCCCCTTGGAGTCCTCAATTGGACGAGCATGCTCAGCAATTCTATCAACCAGATAACCCGTCGCCTTATCGACCCCTCGCTTCAGGGCGATGGCGTTGGCGCCTGCAGCCACATTGCGCAGGCCTTCCTTAACGATGGCATGGGCCAGTACAGTCGCCGTTGTTGTCCCATCTCCAGCAGCATCATTGGTCTTAGAAGCGGCCTGACGAATGAGAGCCACACCGGTGTTCTCAACGTGATCTTCCAGTTCGATCTCTTTGGCGATGGTGACGCCATCGTTGACGATTTGAGGAGCGCCGAACTTCTTCTCCAATACGACGTTCCGTCCCTTGGGACCTAAGGTCACGGCCACAGCCTCGGTCAGAATATCCATACCCTTTTCTAGGGCGCGACGGGCATTCTCGTTGTAAATGATGCGCTTAGCCATAGTGTCTAGACTCTATTAAAACTAATGGGTGTGTGAATTGAACGCTTTGAATGGTAGTCAACACGTGTTTTTGGGTCTTAGCTGGCAGCCTTTTCAGAACTAGGAGACCGAATTAGATGACCTAGGCTAGCTACTGAGCCAACTTCTGAAGCTGATATCTAGCGCGATCGCCGATTCTCTGAATCAACTGCTAATCCCTCATCGCCAATGGCTACGATACGATTGCTAAAATATCCTTCTCGGACAGGAGAACGTACTCTTCACTGCCTAGCTTGATGTCGGTGCCGGCATACTTGGAATACAGCACTTTATCCCCAACCTTGACGTCCATTGACTGGCGCTTACCATCATCGCTTAGCTTGCCAGGGCCGACAGCAGACACTTCACCAACTTGGGGCTTTTCCTTCGCTGCATCGGGCAGTAAGATACCCCCGGCCGTCTTATCTTCAGATGCGCTCACTTTAATGAACACGCGATCACCCAAAGGCTTAACCGCAGAAACACTCAGGGAGATAGCCGCCATAAAAAATCCTCCAGACTTGTCAGTTCAATTCGCAACGCGATAAATTTGGATGAAAACTACCGAAATTGGGGAGACACAAAGCAAAACATCGACTGACATCCTTAAACAGGTAGCCGATGCTAGTTCAATCACTGCTCCCCTAATTCACGTCGGCTCTAGGCGCCGCTCCTTAAGTTTGAAAGCGTCGCCAGAAAGGACGAAAACGGACAGTTCAGTATAAAAACAAAGAGTTAGCACTCTCGGCC
>JASJDH010000249.1 GCA_030065175.1 Leptolyngbyaceae cyanobacterium MO_188.B28
CAGGAGTCAGAATCCAGTTCCTGACTGACTTCTACATTCTGTATTCCTTATGCACCAGATTGTCCGGCTTAAATTACAAGCTTTGCAACTTAACTTTTCTTTAAAATTATAGCCTTGTCTTTTTCTGATTTTGAGCTATTCTCTCTAGCCAAGTTACTAAAGGTAGAAGGGTGAGTGGGCGGAGGTTCGCTCTGCCCTAGGCTTGCCTTAGAATTTTGACGTTTGCGCCAGCTGTATTGAAGTTGGTTAAGTGCATGGTTTCCCTCGCTTGCACGTTTGCCCAATGGGCTCAAGTTAATTGTTGTGAGATGACGCCAAGGCGATTTTTAGCGACTTCAGTGGGTTTGATGGGGTGGTTTTGTATAGCGCCTCAAGCGATCGCTGGGGAAATGCCTCGGACCGAAGCGGTCTCCATCGCTCAAGTGTTCGACGCCCTGCCGCCGCCGCCTAGTGAGGGGGGCTTTCCGGCCTCCTTGCCTGCAGAAGTTTTTAGTCAGCGCTACTTAGTCTTTGTCAACGGCGATAGCCCTTTGCTGCTAGAGCAGGTTCAACGGGTGGAGCCCGGGGCTTTTCGGCGCAAACACGAAGGCCGCACGGTGATTCAGGCGGGGCTTTTTTCGCTGCCGCAGAATGCCCAGCAGCAGAGGGCTCAACTGGCTTCTCAAGGCATTGGAGCAGAGATCGAAGAGGTGGAAGTCGCAGTGGCCCCACCTGCGGCAGTGGGGCCGCCTGTGGCTCAACCCACCTCTCTGCCGCCTACGCCGACAGATTTCCCGAGTGACGCTATCCCCATCCCGGTGATGGCGGCTCCAGACAATAGTGTGGAGTTCGGACAGCCGCCGGATTTTGCCGCCACCGCGATACCGCCGCCGCCCTCTGGCGCTTTCAGCAACAATTCCCCTTATTATGTGGTGATTCCAGGGGCTTCCCATCAATTAGACGTCATCCGCAACCAGGTTCTTCAGTTGGGCGGCGCGGCCTATAACGTTCAGATTCGGGAGCGGCCTCGGGGCCCCCACGTTTCAGTGGGTCCCTTTGAAAGTCGTAGAACAGCAGAGAACTGGAATGATTACCTAAGGGAGTCCGGTTTGAACTCAAGGGTCTTTTTTGACCGATAGGAATGAATTCAAGACAAGCGCAAATTCAGCGCATCGTTGTAACGGCTGAGCAGATGCGGCGGATTGAAGGCCGAGTCTTTGAGGCGGGTATGCCCGTAGCGGCGCTGATGGAGAAAGTAGGCGAGTTATTAGCCCGACGGATCCAGGCGCTCTATCCATTGGGGCAAGTCGCTAAAGTTGGTGTGCTGGTGGGGCCAGGGCACAATGGCGGGGATGCATTGGTGATAGCGCGGGAACTCCATTTTCGAGGCTATGGGGTGATTTTGTTTCGCCCATTCGCCAGGCTCAAAGACTTAACCGCACACCATGCTCACTACGCGGACAGTTTAGGCGTCCCTAGCGTCACAGAAATCGAGGCGCTGTCAGACTGTGATTTTTTCGTAGACGGGTTGTTTGGCTTTGGGCTGGAGCGCCCGCTGACTGGGCCGATCGCGACCGCCGTTAACCACATCAATCAATTACCTCAGCCCATTTTCAGCATTGACTTACCCTCCGGCGTCCATACCGATACGGGTGCGGTGCTGGGGACAGCTATTCGGGCTACGCATACGGCCTGCCTGGGGCTTTGGAAACGCGCTTTTCTACAGGATCAGGCGCTGGACTCTATCGGCAGAGCAGAACTGATTGACTTTGATCTGCCCATAGCCGATATTCAGGCCGTCCTGGGAGATCCGCCAACCGTTCAGCGGATTACGCCGGAGGACGCGATCGCGCGTCTCCCCCTACCCCGACCCGCCGCAACCCACAAATATAAGGTGGGGCATTTGCTGTTGGTGTGCGGCTCTCAGCAGTATATGGGCGCAGCGATTTTAGCAGGACTGGGGGCTAGCGCCAGCGGCGTCGGCATGCTCACTCTGGCCGCGCCCGCTTTCCTCAAGTCCGTCCTGATCGCCCAACTGCCTGAAGCGTTAATTCTGGGTTGTCCAGAAACGGACCAGGGCGCCATCGCCCAACTGCCCGAAGGCCTCGATCTGGACGCCTATAGCGCGATCGCGTGCGGCCCTGGTCTAACCCGCGAGGCGCAGGCGGCGGTTAGGGCCGTATTGTCGAGCGAGCGACCGCTGCTGCTAGACGCTGACGGACTGAATATTCTGGCGGATCTGAATCCAGTTCAAACCCTCCCACAGCGCGCAGCCCCCACTGTGTTAACGCCCCATCCAGGAGAGTTTAAGCGCCTCTTCCCTGAAATCACAAACCGCGAAATGGATCCGGGGCAAATGGCCCAAACCGCCGCTCAAAACAGTCGAGCGGTGGTGGTGTTGAAAGGAGCCAGGGTTGCGATCGCTCATCCCCAAGGCCAGCTTTGGTTTAATCCAGAAAGCACTCCAGCCCTCGCCCGAGGCGGTAGCGGAGATGTCTTAACTGGACTGATCGGTGGACTGATGGCTCAGAAAAGTGTTGGCGCTGAGGTAGATTTGCTGCTATCTAGCGCCTTTGATGCAGCTTTGAGTGGCGTTTGGCTGCACGCTCAAGCCGGTCTGCTAGCGGCGCAGGAGAGGACGGTGCTGGGGGTCGATCCGCGGACTTTGGCGGGATATATCAATAAAATTCCACTCGGCTCAAACAATTAAATAGGTAAGCTGTAGGGGTATGACTGAATGATTAGCCATGCAAGCACAAGAGCAGCGAGACTATCTCCCAGAAGAATACTTGGCGCTAGAAATCGCCTCAGACGAACGACATGAGTATATTGACGGGCAAATCTTTCCAATGACGGGTGGGACTCCGAACCATAACCAAATTGCCGTTAATCTGGGCTCCACCCTAAATTTTGAACTCAAACGCCAGCCCTATCGAGTGTTTATCACCGATCAACGGTTATGGATTTCTAAAAGACGCCTCTACACATATCCAGACATCATGGTGGTTAAAGGCCCATTAGAGTTTCAGGAAGGGCGGAAAGACACCCTCGTCAATCCCCTAATCATCGCTGAAGTGCTGTCAACATCGACAAAAAACTACGATCGGGATGAGAAATTTTCAGCCTATCGGACCATTGAAAGTTTTCAAGAATATGTTCTGATCGATCAATATAAGATTCATGTAGAAAAATACTTCAAGGCGTCGGAGAACAAGTGGATTTTCTCTGAATATGAGGGCGCAGAAACAACTTTATATTTAGACTCGATTCCGTTTCAAATATCATTGGCGGATATCTACGACAAAGTTGATTTTGATATTGAAATTCAATAATAAAAAGAATATTCCTCGTTGCAAGGCTCCGCCTTGTCAATGCCCGCTTGAGGCTCTGCCTCTTAGTTTAGTGGCAGAGCCACTCTAAGGGATTCCGAGGTAGAAACTGGGAACCAGAAAATAACAATCGAGGCTTATCCGAACAGTATTGCGCTCCCCGCAAGTCAAATGATGGGAATCAGATCGCAGGGTTCTAGGGAATCAGATCGCAGGGTTCATTTATCAGACCCATCAAAAGTATTTTGCCCTATGCCGAGAACCCTGGGATCTTCGACCCCCACTAGTCAAATGGCGAGAACAGATCCCAGGGTTCTTTTATCAGCCCTATGAAAAGGATTTCGCTCTATGCTAAGAACCCTGGGATCTTTGACCCCCGTAAGTCAAACGGTGTGGGATCTCAAACGCCATAATGAAAGGAATTTTAAGCACGAAGTATGCTTTAGGGGCTTGACTGATCATTAGCCATGCACGTACAAAAGCAGCGAGACCACCTCCCAAATGACAAATGACAAGTAAGCAGCCAGGTCCCGGTTCACAATGGTTAGAAGAAGCCAAAAAGCTGATCAATCAGACAGTCGTCAGCTGGGGGGTTCCGGGGGCATTTGTTTCTTTAGCGATTCACTTTGCCAGAAAACCGGATCCGAATTGGCTAGCAGTTGTCCTCTGTCTAATCGCAGCGGGGAGCCTTGCCCTGCTGATTCGCTTTTTCAACAAGCTCAACCCCAGACTCGATAAATTATTCGAGTGGTTGGCCAACAACTTTGAGAATACGGTGGTCAGACTGTGGTGGCAAGCAACCGCTAACTTCCAAGGCAAATATTACCAGAGCCTAATTTACAGTTATCGAGACTTTCGCACCCAGGGCTTAAAAACCAAAGGTCCATTTGCACTGGATTTAGAAAAGGTTTTTGTGCCGCTGCGAGTGGCGCCAGAAAGCATTAACCAAACCACCTCCGCCATGCTCAGGGCGGCAAAAGCGGAGAAAGAGAGCCTGAAAATCTGGGATTTTATCGCCAGGCTGAAAAATCAACCCGCGTTTCAGCGCATTGTGGTGTTGGGTCCGCCTGGGTCTGGCAAGACGACGATGCTGGAGCATATCGCCCTCACCTACGCCCAAAATAAACAGCGCAAACAACACCGCAAAGCCCCGCCTCTGATTCCTGTGCTTCTTTATTTGCGGGATATTTGGGAAGAGATTGTAACGGCGGAAGAAATTGATTTAGTCACCCTAATTCGACAACAAGAAAGTCTACAAACCCTTAACCCGCCCCCCAACTGGTTTGCCGACAGATTGCGTCAGGGAAAGTGCCTGGTCATTTTGGATGGGTTGGATGAGGTGGCGGATGCTGGCTTTCGGCGGCAAGTCAGCCGATGGGTCGATAAGCAAATGACAGCATACCCCAAAACTCCCTTTTTGCTCACTTCTCGACCCTTTGGCTATCGCAGCGCCCCTCTGAACGAAGTCAAAACCGTCCTGGAAGTGCAGCCCTTCAGCTTGTCACAGATGGAGCAGTTTATTGGCAACTGGTATCTGCAGAACGAAATTATGCGGCGGTTGGGTAAAGAGGACCCGGGGGTGCGGCAGACGGCCCAAGCCCAAGCCAATGACTTAATCCGACGTGTCAAGGAGACGCCAGCCTTAGCCTCAATGGCGCTGAATCCGCTGCTATTGACCATGATCGCCACCGTCCACTGCTACCGGGGCGCGTTGCCGGGACGCCGAGTGGAACTCTACGCCGAAATCTGCGATGTGCTGTTGGGTCGCCGCCAGGAAGCCAAAGGCATCCCAAACAAACTAACCGCAGCCCAGAAGAAATCGGTGTTGCAAAAACTGGCCCTCAACCGCATGGCCAAAAAAACGCTGGAGTTCAAGACCGTCACGGGAATGTTGCTAATCCGCGACAAGCTGGATACCGTCTCTGGCGGTGAAGCCGACCCCGAACGCTTTATCAAGCACATCGAAAACGTCAGCGGTCTGCTGATCGAACAACAAGAGGGGGTCTACAAATTTGCCCACAAAAGCTTCCAGGAATACCTGGCCGCCGTCGAAATCAAAGAACGCAACCAGGAATACACCCTCATCCGCAACATCGACAACCCTTGGTGGGATGAAACCATCCGCCTCTACTGCGCACAAAGCGACGCCAGCAACCTGATCTGGGCCGCTCTAGACAAACCCACTGTCAGTGCGCTTACCCTCGCTTACGACTGCTTAGAAGAAGGACTCAGCGTCCAAGCCGACATTCGGAAAAAACTAGAAGAGACCCTGGCACGAGGACTAGAGTCCACCGAGCCTGAGGTGTTCAAACTGGCGGCTGAAGTCAAACTGACTCGCCGTCTGAACAAACTGCTGCGAATTGATGAGCGACTGGAAATTGACACCAGTCTAATCACCTGTGCTGAGTATCAGTTGTTTATCGATCAGAAACGGCAAGCAGGTGATAACCGACAGCCTGATCATTGGAGCGATTATCGCTTTCCACCGGGGAACGCCCAAAAGCCGATTACTGGGGTAAGGGCGAGCGATGCAGAAGAATTTTGCGCCTGGCTCACCCAATCCAGAAATTTCTTGGGTGATACCTTTATCGAACGAGATATGCCTGTCTTTGTGGGTGATTTCAAAGTGAGGTTGCCAAGTGCGAAAGAAGAAGCGGACTATCCCCTGGATTCTAAGCACGCTGGTTATTGGGGGAGCAATGGAGCACAAACTCTAATCCTTGGTCTTTCGTCTCAGCAATGGTCAGTTTGGCAAGAAGATTTTAGAGCAATTCTTGCTCGTGCCCGTGACCATGCCCGTGTCCTTGACCGTGCCCGTACCCGTGCCCGTGCTCGTGTCCTTACCCGCGCCCTTGACCATGCTCTTGCCCTTGACCATGCCCTTGCCCTTGCCCTTGACCATGCCCATGCCCGTGCCCGCGCCCGCACCCGTGTCCTTGACTTTGACCGTGCCCGCGCCCGCGCCCTTGACCTTGACCTTGCTCGCGCCCTTGACCTTGACCTTGACCTTGACCTTGCCCGTTCCCTTGCCCGTGACCATGCCCTTGCCCTTGCCCTTGACCATACCCGTGCCCGTGCTCATGAAATTCAAGAAATTCAAGAAATTCAAGAAATTCGTGAAATTTTACTCATTTTTGCCAGTTTATGGCTGGTCTTGTCGGAAATTCACTTGAAAGCAGCGACCCATCGAAAGATCCTACAGGCTCAAAATCTTACTCGGTCAGAGTGTGAAGCAAAGGGGCAGGACTATGAACAGAATGCCGGGGAAATCCTCGGGGTCTTCGCCTTTTTTGTCTTGATTGAAGCGAGACGTGCAGGGGAGATGCCTGCTTGGGAGGGGATTCGGATTGTGAGGGAGCGGGTTAGGCGGGAGGGATGATCGGAGATCATATTTCCATCATGAAGTGATAGCCTGCGATTTTCATGCCCTGGTTAAGATAGAACTTGTGGGCTCCATGGCGAATGACGCTTGAATCGAGATGTAACATCCCACAACCATGGGCTTTGCCATAGACAACCAGCCAATCCAAGAGTTGTTGACCATATCCCTTTGAACGAGAGGCTTCGTCCGTTGACAAATCATCCAGGTAAAGGTAATTTCCCCAACCGAGATTTTCTGCTAACCGAAATCCTGCAACAGACTTGACTGAATCGCTATCTGTTAGATAGGCGAGTTGGAAACCGGCCTGTTGTTGTCTGCGCACTCTATCCACAAAATCTTCTGCTTGCAAATGCGGGCGAAGTTGAAACATCACTGGGTAGCAGTTCTGTATCTCTTCAACTGACTCCGCTAAGGCTATGGTTATCATTGATTTTCACCAAATTTCTAATCCTGAATTGAGCAAGGTTCTACAACTCGCATTAGCTCAAATTAGCTCACAAATTGAAGGTGAATCTATACCTATCCCTCATAACACACCAACCACTGGATAGCGGCGCATTGCGGTAACGTGTGCGATGCCCGTCCTGCCAAACCTCACTTAAAGCGACACATAGGATGCATAGACCAATATGAGTGTGCCGAGTAGAGAAAACAATGCGCCAGTGACATTACCGATAAAGACAACCTTGTTGGACCATACTCCCGACCAAGATAACCCCCTATCTCCCACAAATGGCTCAATCGTCAGAGCAATGCAGAATCCATAGCCTGAAACAATAAAGGTGATTGCAAACACCCACTGAATGAATACATCAACTTGTAAGAAGGAAAGGATCGCCGCCATTGCAATCATTGTGGTTGCTCCCAATGATAATGCGCCATGGGCCAATTTCCACGCCCTGATGGCTTCATCACTTTTTTTCTTTACGATTGCCTGTCCGTAGGGGGCGCCGCACAGCAATCCAATCAAGAGAACAATTGAAGCATGAAACAAAAGGCGCCACTTCAGGTAGTTCTAGTTTCCCTGAGTGTAGAAAAAGAAATAGCCTGCTAGATAGAAGAGGTTAATGGCAATAAGCATGCCTTTCCCAAACTTAGAGTGAAGGATGCGGAAAACGTACACGCTGCTGATGAGAACGAGTGACACTTCAAAAAAAGCGGCGATCGCGCCGTAGTGATCCGGATCCCAATAGGAAATTGGGCTTTCGAAACGAAAGTTGCTGAAGGGGAGGAAATGGCGATGGGCGTCATCATTATGCAGGGGCAGGTCGAAGAGGCAGTGGAGGAAAATACTAGCGAAGAGGGCGGCGATCGCAGGGCGCCGATAATAAACTGCGATCGCAACCCCCAACAGGGCTAGCGGAATGGAATTGCCCACATCAAATACATCTTGCCAAATTGGGTCGTAATAAAGCTCACCCCAAATTTTGCCATCTGGCAATCTTTGCACTCCCCGAGTCCAGAAATAAAACCAAAACATGGCCAGATCCGGCAAAAGGCTGCCAATCACAATCGGCAGATTTAGCTTTGGCCGTCCCTTCCGACTTAAAATCGCTAGATTGAGAACAGTGTGGCTAGGCGTATTCACTCAAAGGCATCCTCAACTAATGGCCAAAAGATGGGATTACTCTCTATAGACGAAATAGTTGCGCTCTAGAATACTTTAACGAGTATCCACTGGAATAGGAGACAGGAGACAGTGACTTAGGGTGAGCAAAATCATCACAGATTACGCTACACAAATAGCAGAAGATTCATATTACCCACTATTTTCGATAAGGCGGTTGGGCATCCGCAACTTTTTATTCGGCAGCGAAAGTTGGGCCTTAAAATGCTGGTTATACTGGCATCAATCATGGTCTCGCCCAAAACGACAGGCATTGCTTAATCCCTGTGCAGTTTCCCAACCATTCCTGCGCCTATGCCTCCATCCGACCTCACCTCATCTGCTTCACCCGTCAGCGTTTTCATCGCTTACTCCCATAAAGATGAAGCCCTGTGGGAAGAGCTAGAAGTGCATTTGGCGAGCCTGAAAAGGCAGGGAAAAATTAAGGCCTGGCATGCCGGGGCGATTGTAGCAGGCGCTGAACGGGACGCCGAAATCAAACTGCAGCTCGAAACCGCCCAAGTGATCTTGCTGCTTATTAGTCACCACTTCATGGCCTCAGACAACTGCTACGACCAAGAAATGCAAAAGGCCGTAGAGCGCCATAACGCAGGCTCCGCACGAGTCATTCCGATTATCTTCAGACCCTGCAATTGGCAAGGCGCCCCCTTTAGCAAACTCCAGGCCCTACCCAAAGACGCTAAACCCATTACCAAATGGGACAACCAAAATGAAGCTTTCCTAAACGTAATCCAAGGCATCCAAAAAGCCATCCAAACCCTCCCCATCCCCTCATCCCCCCAATCCTCCCCATCTCCCCATCCCCCTATCTCCCCATCTCCCCATCCCCCTATCTCCCCATCCCCCCAATTCTCCACCTACACCCCCCAAACCTTCACTGGCCGCGCCGCCGAAATCACCCGCCTCACCACTCTCCTCAGCGATGACTGTCGAGTCCTCGCCATCCTAGGCATGACTGGCATTGGCAAAACCGCCCTGGCGGAACGGGTGGTCGCTAACCTGATGGACGCCGCGACGGGCTCCACTCAAACCAGCTCCCTACTCTACTACCGCTTCAGTCTGGACGATCGCAGCCTCACTCCTGACTTTTCCAGTAGTGGGGCTGCTTTGCTGCGCACCCTGGGGGAGGAGCACACTCGGGCGGACCAAACAGACCCGGCCAACTTACTCACCCACATCGTCACCCGCCTGGACAGTCATCCTTGTCGTCTGCAAATCGACTCCCTGGAGCGGTTGCTCCAAGGCGATGACGAAACAGGGTGGAGCGAATTTTGCGATCCGCTCTGGCTAGATCTGCTGCAAAAGGTTATGTCGGAGACTCATTTTCCCAGCCAACTGCTGTTGACCAGTCAAGACATCCCCGCCGACCTGGATACCGTAGCCTCTCGCTATCCCCAGTTTTGGCATTGCCAAACCCTCCATGGCTTAAACGCCGACGAACAGCAGGCGCTGTTTCAAAATTTGGGGTTAGATACTGGCGACACTAATCAAGACCATCTCAGCCGCATCGGCGCTTTCTACGATGGACATCCGTTGGTGTTGCGGGTGATTGCCGAGGAGATTCTCCAGCCTCCCTTTCAGGGCGATGTCGCTCGCTACTGGCGCCGCTACGAAGCCGAATTTGTTGATGCTGCTAAGCCTAAATCCAACAAACTTGCCCGCAGTCGGCAATTTCGTCGCCGCGTCCGCCAGCGAGTAGAGCAATCTCTGCAACGGTTACCCGAGACTGCCCGGCAGATGCTCTGCGCCAGCGCCGTTTTTCGTCGTCCGGTGTCGGAGGCTTTCTGGCATGCGATGCTTGCCGACGGGGATGCTCAAGCCGCCTTTGAGACGCTACAAGACCGCCATCTGGTGGAATACGCTCCGGCCAATGATGACCAGGCTCCCCTGCAGGTACGCCAGCACAACCTAATCCGCGCCGTCGCTTACGACCTGCTCAAGGCTGCCCCGGAAAGCTGGCGCCAGGCCGAACGTCTAGCCGCCCAGCTCTGGCTGACTGATTACGAACCCACCCTCAACGCCACTAATCTAGAAACCGTGCGCGGCTACCTGGAAGCGTTTGAGCACTACTACACCCTTAAAGATTGGCAAGCGGCCAAAGACTTACCTGACACCCAACTGGAAACGGGCAACCCACTGCACTGGCAACTTTTTGTTTGGAGTTATTACCCAGAACTGATTGCATTACAAAATAAGTCACTGACAATTGCGCGGGAGATGAGCAATCGCCGGGGTGAAGGCAATGCCCTATGTGTTTTGGGGAATACGTGCAACAATCTGGGGCAGTATGAGCAGGCCATTAACCACTATCAGCAGTATCTGACGATTGCCCGGGAGATCAGCGATCGCCAGGGTGAAGGCAATGCACTGGGCAATCTGGGGGTTGCATACTACTATCTGGGGCAGTATGAGCAGGCCATCGATCACCATCAGCAACAGCTAACCATTGCGTGGGAGGTTGGCGATCGCCAGGGTGAAGGCAAAGCTCTAGGCAATCTGGGGCTTGCACACCACTATCTGGGGCAGTATGAGCAGGCAATTGACCTATATCATCAACAACTAACCATTGTGCGGGAGATTAGCTATCGTCATGGTGAAGGTAGAGCCCTGGGCAATATGGGGTTTGCGCACCACTATCTGGGGCAATATGAGCAGGCCATCGACCTATATCATCAACAACTAACCATTGCACAGGAGATTAGCTATCGTCGGGGTGAAGGTATTGCTCTCTTAAACATGGGAGCCACTTTCCTCAAAATCGGCCAGTATCCAGTGTCCCTGACCCACAACCGGTCGGCGTTAGAGATTTTTCGAGAGATTGGTGATAGAGCCAACGAAGCCGAAGCCCTGAAAAATTTGGCGGAGCTGCATCAAGCGCTGGGTGAGGTTGAGACGGCGCGGCAGTATTGTCGGCAGGCGTTGGCGTTGGCGTTGGCGTTGGGCATCCCCCTGATGGCGGAGTGTGAGGCGTTGAGGCGAGAGCTTGGGGCAGGGAGAATTCGTTCAAGGTATAAAAATTAAAATGCCAACATAGCTTATGTTGGGGGCATTGAGTGATGTCAGTCAGTCTAATTGAAGAGTTGAAGACCATTCGTGATTTTCGTTCTCGCAAAGGTCGTCGCTACGAACTCTGGTTGATATTGCTGCTGATTGTGATGGGGATGTTGAGCGGGTTCGAAGGTTACGCTGCTCTGGAAGACTTTGGGGTTCGCCATTATGCAGCTCTCTGTGAAGCTTTAGGGCTGACGGTTAAACGATTACCCTCTGACACGACATTTCGACGCATCCTAGAAGGCCTTCGCTTCCGAGTGCTGAACGCTCATTTTGAACGCTGGGCCATGCAATACACCGATATCAATCCCGAAGATTGGATGAGTCTGGATGGCAAAAGTATCAAAGGAACTGTTTTAGAAGGCGGGACAGAATATCAAAATTTTGTCTCGTTAGTGTCTTTGTATTCCCAGTCCCAAGAGACGGTGTTGGCGAGTGAACAATTTGAAACGCATCAGACCAATGAAATTAAAGCAGTGCAAAGGCTGCTAGCGCGTCTCCATATTAAAGATGTGGTGTTCACCCTGGATGCGATCCATGCTCAAAAAAAACAACCGAGCAAATCATCAATGGCGGCAATGACTATGTGATTACCCTCAAAGCGAATCAGCCCACTCTGCATCAAGCGGCTCAACTGACGGTGGAACAGGCAGTCCAATCTGGTAACTATGAGCAGTTCCTGGATGTCGACGCCAGTCGTAACCGTTATGTTTGCTGGATTGTCAGAGTGGTTAAAGACTTGGCTGACATTGACCTGGATTGGCGGGGGTTAAGCTCTATCATCCAAGTGACGCGTTCTGGCCTCAGGCAAGGCAGTTTCTTTCATAAAGTCCACTACTACATTAGTTCCCTGCAGACCACGGCTGAGGAGTTTGCCCAAGGGATTCGAGGACATTGGGGGATTGAAAATTTATTGCACTGGGTCAAAGATGTGGTCTTTGGAGAAGATCAGGCTCCCTTTGCTGCATTCAATGCGGCTACCAACTGGTCGATTGTTCGAAATATCGCCATCAACATCGCCCGCCATAACGGCTGTCGTTCTTTGACCAAAGCCAAGCGGTTCTGGGCTCATGATATTCCGAAAATTCTTTC
>JASJDH010000250.1 GCA_030065175.1 Leptolyngbyaceae cyanobacterium MO_188.B28
CTGATAGAATAACTCAGCGTGTGAGCCTTGCAGAGCAGTTAATCAGGTTGGCGCCATCTCTAAAACGATTGGGCAGCCAAACCTCCGAGCATACTTACTGGGTCTTTCCAATTCTTTGCAAATGTCCGAAGGAATTGATGCATCATTTGTGGAGTAAGGGCTTTGACGCAACCCAAGGCGGAGCGAGTCTATTTGTGATGGATCCGCCAGCGAACCGTCCTGAGCTAAAGCCTGTAGAAGCTCAACAGGCTTTTCAACAATTGCTCTACCTGCCTATCTACATTGGGATATCTGCACAGGACATTGAACGATTGGCCTGCGTTTTGAATGAATACGATCTCGCCAATCAAAGCTAACTTACTCTTGGCGCAATTTCCTCTTTAAGAATTGGCTGGATAGGCGGTTTCATTGTTGCTCTTATCTGCAACGTAATCTTGATTGGACTAAGCTTTAGATACGGTTCACACTTGCGTAGAACTTTAGACCAAATTGAGAATTTATCTCATCCCTGCAGTGAATGGATCATTGTTGTATCTCGAAGATTTAGCAACCCTGAACTTGACCACTCCTACAAAACGCAAATTCTACCCATCCTAAAGACAGAAGATTGTCCTTGAATGCTTATATGCAAGTGAGAAAGATCAAGACATTGATTACTGGATTAATCGTATGCAAATGATGTTTGAGATAGCAGATATTCACATATTGATCGAGCATGATCCAAGTCCCGCAATAAACTTTGAGCAATGTCTCTCTTACACTGCCACTTATTATGGAAGGAAACTATCGACATCTGGCACTTTTGGAAATGAAATAGAGATGATCCCTGTCCGACCGAATCCTTATATAATATGGTTGAGAGATCAACCCTGTGAATCTGGTTTTCATCCCTATATATATGGTCGTGAAGCTCAAATTCACTGGCCTATACACAGCAACACCGAAAAATTTGAATGTCAATTAAAACTAATTTTTCAGGAAGCAAAGCGTAGATTAATATATATGATGAGCATTAGTCCTGACTGGTCTAATGCATACAATTCAGTAAAAGCGCAGGAAGCATTTAGTCGTCGAAACAACTTAGCAGAAAATTTCATGCCCAACCCACTTAAAACAAATGAAAAAAGCAACCAAGCTAAGGAATTTAATTACCAATAACGATATTTTAATCGCTCCAGCAGTATATGATTGCATTAGTGCTAAGGTGGCAGAAAATTCAGGCTTTAAAATCGCTTTTACCAGTGGCTTTAGCCTCTCTGCATCACTGTTAGGCAAACCTGATCTTGGTCTATTGACCGCAAGCGAAATAATTGAGCGTATAAAGTATATATCTGCTTCGATTGACATCCCTGTCATTGCGGATATTGATACTGGGTATGGCGGAGTTCTTAACGTGATGCGCACAGTTAATGAAGTTGTTTTAGCTGGCGCTGGGGGTATTATTCTTGAAGATCAAGAATGGCCTAAGCGGTGCGGACATTTTGAGAATAAGTCCGTTGTCTCTTCTTCAAATCATGTCCAAAAGATCCGGGCTGCAATTGAAGCGAGAGACGACAGCGAACTCGTTATTGTGGCAAGGACTGATGCATTATCTGTACACGGTTTAGATGAGGCCATTCATAGAGGTCGACTTTATGCAGATGCAGGCGCAGATATCGTATTTATTGAAGCTCCCCAATCCAAAGAGCAAATGATCAAGATTGCTCAAGAATTAGAGGGTATCCCCCTTTTTGCAAATATGATTGAAGGGGGAAAAACCCCTATGCTGAATAGCGAGGAGCTAGCAACATTAGGATTCAAAATCTGTGCTTTTGCCCTTTCGGGTCTTTTTTCAGCAACTTTGGGACTATCAGATTGCTTTCGGCATCTCGCGCTATATGGTAATACAGGTGAATTACTTGACAGAATGTCATTCAATGATTTTAAGAAATTGATTGAATTACCTAAATACTTAGAATTGCAAGAAAGATACAAAGAATGATACTTGTCTAGCGGCCGACGCTCATGCCTCTCAGCTGTCTCATCTTAAATTAGAAGTGGGGTTGCTCATTGAGATAGTCAATATTGTTGGCTGGAGTCGGGGTGTCGTCACGTGTCTCAAAATCGCCGACAAACTGTGTATTGAAGCATGAAACTCAATTCATCCAATTCCAAAGCCGATCATTGCGGGTTGTGACCATCGCCCTCGGTCCTGGATACCGCTATATCGAAATGCAAGACTTCTTCACGGACTCCCAACTTTTCATAGAGCGCGATAGCGGGAGGATCTTGATAATCCGCCTGTACAAAAATGACGTAAGCCCCTCGAACAGAGCCAATTCTGCGAAGTTCTCGAATCATTGCTGTAGCGATACCCTGTCGTCGATGGGATACTGCGACCGCTAGATCGTAGATGTAGATTTCGCTGCGCTCCTGTTCAAACTTTTTTAGTTCGTAGGCGGCCAATCCTCCAACAACCTTGTCCTCCTCAAGCGCTGCAATCGCAATGAAGTCGTTGCTTGCCAATAAATCTTCTATATAGCCCCGGCTCGGACGGTTGTCACAATACGTTGCAACGTCGTCAAAAGCTTCGCCGAACAGGGTCATCATCGCCTCAAATTGCGAAATATCAGAGGGGCTGAGCTGCAAAATTTGGACGGGAACGTTCTTCAACATCGTGAATATTGAATGCCCTCAAGCACTCGCACTCGGTTGAGGATCGACGCCTGGGTTGTCCATAGTAGATTAACATCTGTCAATCCATGATCGTTCAAAAATATAAAGCTGGCGAGGAAATCGAACTGTAAAATCTTTTTTTCAACACTATTCGGACCGTCAATGTCCGGGGCTACATAGAGGAACAAGTGCGGACTTGGGCTCCGGACGAGGTTGATAAAGAAAAGTGGCGGTTGCGGATTTAGTTGCTTTCAGAAAGCCATTGTCTCAGGGACCGGATAACACTATTGTCATCTTCAGTATCCGCCAATTTTAAGAAGCCCATTAATACCTTGCCTGTGATCATAGAGAACGTTGGACTTGCCTCACTTTCTATGTATTTACCTTGGATATATTGATAGATGATCACCCCTTTATTTTGGGTATAGCGCCATACTTCAGGAATTTGTAGTTGCCGATAGATGCCAAATCGTCGTTGAGAAGAGCTAGTAATATCAACTTCTACAGCTAAATCAGGAGGTGGGTCGACCATTAGATCCAAGATTTTCAGTGGGGCGATCCTAGTTCACTGGTAATACGTTAATTCCCAACTGCCTTGGCTCTGTCGATTTCCGTTGACGTTTTCGATAAATCAGTAGATGAGCAGAGGGGATGAAATAGAGGGCCAAGAGAGTGGCTCCGCCGAGGCCGCCTGCGATCGCGATCGCTAGGGGCGGCCAGAACCCCGTCTTATCCAACATCAGCGGCACAAACCCCATCATCGTTGTTAGGGTTGTGGCGACGACATGGCGGGTCGCCTTAATCACCACCGTTTGGGTAGCGCGGACATCGCCTTCCCGGGCTAGCGGATCCTCCCTCAGCGCCGCCAGCACTACAATCGAGTCATTGATGGCTAAACCCACCAAACCCAGCGTTCCCAGAATTGCGGTAAATCCAAAGAGAGAATCAAACAGCCAGAGAGCCATCGCCGCCAAGCCGATGGCGCAGACAGCGACAACCGCCAACAGCCCCGCCAGAGCAAAGGAATTGAACGATAGCACCAATGTCGCCGTTATCAAAATGATCAAAACGCCGATGGTGGAAAGCAGGTTACCCACCGCTGTGCCCCGGGCGTCCGCTTCTCCCCCATACTCAATCCGATAACCCGGGGGTAAAGTAAACCCGCTTTCCGTTAGCTGTTGCTTAAACCGAGTCAGCACCGTGTCCGGCAACGCCCCTGCAGTGAGAAAGGCTTGCACTGTATTGATCCGCTGGTTATTGCGGCGAGTAATGGAAGCCAGATCAGGTCTTAGCGAGACATCGGCCACAGCAGACAAGGGAATGGTTGAACTAGCAGAATTGCCCGACGTCTGGATCGGCAACAAATCCAACGAGGTGACAGCTTCTAAGTCCCCTCGATTTTGATCCGAAAGACGAACTCGCACCGGAATATCCTCGGTTCCCTCCAGGATGGAGCCGCCCACTGCCCCCTCTAAGGCGGCATTGAGTTGATTCGCGATCGCGCCATTATTCAACCCGGTCCGTCGCGCCTGCGCCTCATCCACCGTCAAAGCCAGTTTCGGCAGTGCTTCTGTCAGGTCAGCGCGGGTATGGATCACGTCTTCAACCTTGGTCAGTTCAGCTCGGAGTTGGTTTCCCAATTCCCGTAATTGCGCCATATCTGATCCATAGACGCGGATTTCTATCGGCGCTGGAATAGGGGGGCCTTGCTCTAACTGTCTAACCAGCGTTTGGGCTTGGGGAAAGGCCTGGTCCAGATCCCGCTGGAGTATTTGAATGGTCTGCCTTAGGTTTTCTGCAGTTTTGAGCTGAACGATACCCTGGGCGTAGTTAGATGCATTCTCTCGACTGCCAATGATGTTGTAGAAAAAGGAAGGGGCGCTTTCCCCCAAAAACCAATGCACATCCTCAACTGCTGGGTTCTGACGGATGAGGTCCCGCGCCTGTAGAACTTGTGCTTGGGTTTGAGCGATCGCAGTCTGCGACGGCAACTCAAACTCTATTTGAAACTGATCTCGGTTGGTGGGGGGAAAAAATTGTTGCTCTAGACCAGCGAATTGAACAAATCCGATAATCGGCAACACCAATGACAGCAAAATTCCCAGAGCCGGACGTCGGAAGACTTTACCCAAGCTCCAGCGATATAGGGAGGAGAGTTGGGGATGGGAAAACCCATCCGCCCACCAAGAGGATTGTTGCAGTTCGACTCGCCGACTCCGATTAGAAAACGGACGCCATTGATGCATTCTTCCAGTCAAGGCGGCAATGATCGTCAATGACAGCGCTAGAGAACTAACCAAAGCCAAAATGACGGTGCTGCCGATGGTGCCGATAAATTCCCCCGTACTGCCTGGTGAGGTGGCGATAGGGACAAAGGCGAGGATAGTGGTCAAGGTTGAGGCTAGCAGTGGAATCGTTAGATAACGAACCGTTTGGCTAACCGCATCCGCAGGCTTCAAACCCTGCCGCAAATGGATTTGGACTTCGTCAACCACCACGATGGCATTATCAATCAGCAGTCCCAGGGAAATAATCAGACCGGTGATCGACATCTGGTGCAGCGGTATGCCCATTACTTTCATACCGCCAAACACTGTCAGGGTGACCAGCGGCAGCGCCGCCCCCACAATCAGAGCTGACTTCCACCCCAGGATCAAAAAGGAGACGGCCAGCACCAGCACCGACCCCAACAACAGGTTACCGATCACCCCATTGAGGCGCTGCTGCACATACTGACTTTGGTCCAAAACCACCTCTAGCCCCAGACCATCAGACAATTCAGTTTCAAACGACTCCAGGGTTGTGCGAGCCGCCGCCGCCCACTGATCAACCCGCTGACTGGATTCCACCGTTGTCGACAACACCACAGCCGGACGCCCCTTGACCAAGGTTAGGGCTGAAACGGGCGATCGCACCCCTTTAGTCAACGTTGCAATGTCCCCCAACTGGGTTATTTGCCCCTCACCGCCCACTTGAATAGGAATTTGCCGGATCCGTTCTAGAGAATCCAGTTCACTGTCCATTTCAAACAGAAATTCGTTATTATCCCCCCGCAACTGACCGGCAGAGACCTTGGCGTCACTCACACGAATTTGTTGAGCCAAGTCTTGAGCCGTCAACCCTAAAACCGCCAGTTTCGCCTGAGACACCTCCACCTGGATTTCTTCATCGGGGTCGCCGTACATCTCCACTTTGTCGGTTCCTGGCAGAGCCCGCAGTCGGTCCTCTAACCCCTCCGCCACCCGTTTTAGGATGGTGTAGTTGACGGGGGCGTCTAGCTCCCATGTCAGTCCCACAATCAGGGCGCTGGCTTTAACCCGACTATCTTCATACTCGGGTTCCGAAGCGCCTTCAGGTAATTGGGGGATGGCGTCATCCAATTGGCTGCGAACCTTAGCCCAAACTGGAGCGACATCAGGAATGGTTTCTTTCAGCTCGACGCTAATCACCGAAACCCCTTGACTGGAAGTCGATTCCAGGTTCTCAATTTCTTCAATATCGGAGAGTTCCTCCTCAATCTTTTCCGTCACTAAAGATTCAACCCGCTCGGCGCTAGCGCCAGGAAAGAAGGTGGTAATTGTCGAGAAACGCTGGGTAATTTCGGGATCTTCTAGACGAGGTAGCGTGAAAAAGGACGAGAGCCCCCAGACAACGATTAAGGTGAGGGTCAGGGTGAGGAGTTGACGGTTGCGGTAGAAGAGGTTGTTCATGGCGGGGTAAGGGATCAGGGGAGATGGGGGCAGGGGGGAAATGTAGAGACGTGACATGTCACGTCTCGGGAATATAGGGGAGGGGAGGATGAGGAGGCAAGGGGAGATGAGGAAGATGGGGGAGATGGGGAGGATGGGGAAATGCCGTAGGGTGGACAATGCCCACATGCCTTATCTCAACGGGATAAGTAACGAGTAACAAATGGCTAATAACCAGCACCTGTAGGATGGGCAAAGGGTGAGCCCATGAACATCAGGCCATTCAGTCTAGCCAAACCAGATTGGCGTGCTTTGCTAGTGCAATCTGTTGCTGAAGCTAAATTCTTAAAAACCGTAGTGGCGCATCTCCACCTGAGTCAATCCGCAACCTGTACTAACTGTCCCGGAGCCAGGCGGTGGACACCGTTGATAATGGCTTTTTCCCCGGATGTTATGAGACCCCTGACTAAAACCCGATCGGCTTCGGTATGAAGCACCTCCACATCACGTCGACCGACTTGGAAAACGGATTTCTCGGTTGAGGTTGATTCTGAAGGGGAGGGTTCAGCCAGGAGATAGACAGACCATAATCCTCGTTCGCCTGGAACTAAAGCGGTGGAGGGCAGCCAGTATCCATCCGTCGGCTCGGTTTCTGACAGGACTAATCGCACGGTTTGTCCGACTGTGAGGGGGGTATCCGGGCTGATCTCTAGAATGACAGTGACGGTGCGGCTGGTTACATCGAGTTCTGGCAATAGAGCGGCGACTCGTGCGGAATAGGCGTCAGGGCCTAAATGCACCAGTTGGCGACTACCGACAGTGAGGTCTGCGGCGGTATCAACCGGGACGCCTATCCGGGCTTCTAAGACACTGTCTTCGACTAAGCGCAAAACGCTTTGTCCGCCGTCAACGACAACTCCTTCGTCAATTAGGCGAGAACTGACCCGACCGTCAAAAGGCGCTGTGAGGATGCTTTTCGCTAAATCCACATCGATGCTTTGAATGCCGGCTTCTAACTGTCTAACTTGAGCGGTTTGGGCTGAAATCTGTTCACTTCGGGTTCCGGCTAACAGTTCATCCAATTGACTCTGGGCCTGGTTCAGTCGGCTTTCTAAAGAGCCAGTTCCAAATGTCTGTTGATCCAGTTCCTCCCGTGAAATAGCGCCCCTCTGATAGAGGTCTTCTCGTCGTTGCCGTTGAATTCTCCCCAGCGCCGCCTGCTGTTCCCAATCCGCCACTGCTGCCTGGGCGGCGGCAATATCCTCTGGCCGAGGACCCACTTCGAGTTCTTGCAATCGCGCAATCGCTTGATCTTTTTGAGCGACAAGTTGTCGACGTCGGGCGTCTAGGCTGCGAACGTCTAATCGGGCTAAAGGGTCGCCGACCTGGACGCGATCGCCCTCATCCACCAAAATTTCCACCACTGCGCCTGACCGTTCAAAGCCTAAATTGCTGCTCCGTCGGGCTGCAATTTCTCCCGTATAGGCGCGCGAGACTTCATAGGCGCTAACCGATTTCAGCGTCAGGGTTTCTACCGGAAGCGCCAGAACCTGGCTAGTTTGAGCAGGAGATGGGCTACTCACGCCCCGCACTTTAACAGCAAGGGCTGGAACCAACAACAGCGCGAATAGCCACAACCATGGCCGTCGCTTTGTCCGATGCAATTGAGCGTTGGGTAAAGCAGCTTTCGTTTCTGACGAAGGCAAAGAAGGGGACCCTTGCACATTGGAAGCCATTTCGTTTGTAGGAGAACTCTCTATAGCAGGATGCTGAGTAGTGGACCCTAGGTCTATGGAATGATGGGATATCGAAGTAGCGGCGCCAGTATTTGAGATCGGTTGCTGACGCTGCAGGGCAACCTCTTTCTCATTCTGTAAAAACAATTCAGAAGATTCAGAATCCATGGCGCTCTTCAATCAGTTGATATACAACTTGTTGATTATCCATCTACAACTTATACTCAACTTATTGGATATGTCAATCACATTTTGAATGTTTGAAGTGAGCTATGGCGCTTGCCCACACTATTTTGTCTTTATTGTCCGAAAATTCCCTCAGCGGCTACGACGTCAGCAAACAGTTCGATGAGGGAATAGGGTGTTATTGGAAAGCGAGCCAACAGCAAGTCTATCGAGAACTCGGTAAGATAGAGCGCGAAGGCTGGGCGGATTTCGAGACAATTCCACAGGAAGGAAAGCCGAATAAAAAGCTCTATCGCATTACGGAGAAGGGCTGGAAAGAATTGATGAGATGGTATGCCAAGCCGACAGAACGGACTCGAATTCGAGAAGATCTTCTCGTGAAAGTGCGGTTTGGTTACAAGATGCCGCGTCAGATTTTACTGCAAGAACTGAAGCATCGCCATCAAATGCATTGTGATCAGTTGAATTTCTACAAGGAAAAAGAGAGCTGTTTCAAGGCAATGTCCAATCCGCCCATAGAGATGCAGTTCATGTATCTCACCCTGCAACGGGGAATTGCCTATGAGGTGAGTTGGATTCAGTGGTGCGAGTCGGTGTTGTCATTTTTGGCGGAGCACCCAGAGATAGGGGTGACCCAGCAAGAATAGGTATGAACAGCTACCAAATGACATCGTTAAAATCACTTAAATATGTTCATCCAAATTGAATCAAATTGAATCAAATTATAAAAAGGTGAGGCATAGAGAATTAGCAGTTGAGGGGAACAACAAAAAATCTCTGTTGTATTCCGATATGCTCAGGGCATTATTGGAATATATCAGTATCAGTATCATTTAAACAGTTCTTTTTGCTGCTATGTCAACTCCCTACATTCATATTCAGCCTTGGGCGGCTCAAATCCCGACTCAGCAGCAGCTTGGGTTTAAACCCAATATATGGATGATGTCATCAGGAATCCTGCTAATTGTGCTTGCAGGAGTCAGCATTTTTTCATCGATACAACTCGAAAAAACACGTAAGCGTCTTAAATTTGAGGAGTATAAAAACCGCGACTTACAAAAAAAAGTAAAACTGGCTCTGGGCACCATTACTAAAATGGAGCGTAACCCAGACTTGATCCACTCACGTGAATTTAATCTGGACTACCTCCGGATGAGAATGGACGAAGACCAATTTAACTTCGCCATCGTTAATCAACTCAAGGTCAAGGTAAAGCAGAAAATCAGCGTCGCCCTAAGACCCCAACAAGCGACTCAAGGCATGGTTGGGATCGCCAGTAAGCCTCGACAGGTCGATGAAATGTTTGACGTTGAGTATACAACCAGTCAGGCATTGGGCGCTAAGAAACGAGTTCTATTTCGAATTCAGATCAAGTTGGCGAAGCTCCCTACTCAGACAACCTCTACAACTATCAACCAAATTATTGACTGTATCGAAACTTTTCTCAAGCCTGATTCCGACCACAGCAATTGGCAGCCCACGCTCCAAGGTCGCATTGCTTACATGCATTGGGATCAAAAAGCAAAACCAACACCCCTCTTAGTCCTTGAACAGTCTAAAGATGGGGTCAACGTCACCTTTCGAAGCACTAACCGCAGTGTGAGCCCAACCGGTAAGGAGTCCCCCAAGCCAACTGATGGCGGCGTTCCCAATCCAACGCCTAGCCAACATACCCAAGCTAGCGAAGCTAGTAGACGGGTTTCAAAATCTGCGCCAAGTCAAGATCCCAACCAAATTTCTAAACGTAGCGGTAACTTGGCGGCGAGCCAAAGCAACCGCCACGCAGCTCGTCATAGCGTCGTCGGCCAATCTACCCGTCACACAGCTAATCAGGCCGCCAATCAAGCTGACAATAAAGGCTCTAGCCGCATCACCCATCAACCAGTTAGACGCAGTGTCAACCAAACCACCAGCCGTACGCATACTCAAACCGCCAACCCGAAGCTCAACCAATCGACTAGCCAGAATTCCGATAGAAGCAATCTAAAACAGACCGCTAGACACCCCACAAAACATCGAGCCGCCCGCCAGTAACAGCGGCAGGGATAGATGACTCTTGTAGAACTTCTAGGGATTTGCAGATAAATCCTATCGATCTGTACATACCCCCATCTACCCATCCACTGCCTTGAATGGGAATTAATTTTGACGGAAGTCCCTAATTACTGGGCAATTTATTCTGCGAGGAAATCAGGGTTGAGATAGGTGAGGTGGGGGGAAATGGTTTCTGGGTAAGGGAATTTTCCTGAGTCGCCTCTTCCATATCTGATAAAACTGCGTTCTGCAATTGTTCTCGTAAGTCAGGCATAACAGCGAGGGCTTTCGTCCAATCGGGAATCTGAGTGCCAGTAGGGTCTTCTAGATATTGTTCACCTGCTTGCAGAATCACCTGCTCAAAACATTCTAGAGTGATTTCTTCCTTATGTCGGTCGTAAACCAAATCATTGAATCGGGCGTCGACAAAGTATTGCCGAGTCAAGTTCTGAGCCTCGCGGCGAAATTTGATGCGTAAGGCCCGAATGTGATCCATCGATACGACCACTTGTTCTGTTTCAGTTAACGTGCGTAGAACTGATTGCAGAATATCCCGGCACATTTTCTGCAGCCCTTTGTTCGAAGAGGTGCCTAATGGTTGATGTTTATGCTCAAATACCCCTAAGTCAACCTGGGCGATGCGTTTCAGCGCCACATTACGATAAACTTCCGCGAGCAATCCCACCTCCAGGCCCCAGTTGCCTGGGATACGGGTATTCAAGGCTAGATCGCTAGTGAGGGCGAATTCTCCAGATAAGGGATATCGGTAGGCGTTCAAATAGCGGAGATAGTCCTTATATCCAAAAATCTCCATCAGAGATATGACCAGGGGGGCTACGAACAACCGAGTTACTCGCCCATTGAGGTTGCGAGGGTGGTTGCCTAACCGAGCGTAGTAGGCTTTATTGAAGGCGATACCATACTCTTTTTCTAGCAGTGGGAAGAGGAGCTTCAGCGGATAGGACCGGTCATAGGTGGTGATATCGGCGTCGTGGAGTGCAATGGCGGACGCCCCCAAAGAGGCGACCCCTAGACCAAGCCAAACAGCTCTACCCTTGCCTCGAAAGCGAAGTAAGTCTAATCCTCGCTCTTGTAGATCTTTTAAGATTTGAGTAACCCGAGGACCATTTTCCCAAATGACTAAAGTTGGCTGCGGTAAGGGGGCAAAAAATTGAACAGCCTCAGTGTATTGCTCCTTAGTATCTGCGTAGAGGCAGATAACGATCATATTGACGAAGGGGCATTGCTTTAGATGATCCCGAATTGTGGTGAGGGCGGGACGTTCTAACTCCTCGAATAAGGAGGGAATCAAAACCGCAGTCGGCGACGTTCGACTCAGTTCAGTCAGGCGCTCCTCTAACCGCGTTAAGTCACAACCGAGGTCATGAATTGTAGTGATTAGCTCTTGTTTGTAATCCATGCAGACATCAAGCCCCTAACTGCACCTTAATAATAGAGATAGAACCACAGATCTTGATGTTTGACCTGCTACAACCCGTAGGGGATATTGTCTATCAAAACAAGAAAAGTCATAGAATTATACAAAAATTTAAGCTTTCAAACAAGCTATCAACCTTTCTCAACAAATTCAAAGGATTTAGGCATTTCACCCGGCCTGTGAGTAATTTAGATAAAAGCGGCTTGGAAAAAGCTAATCTCGCCTCAAATAACTACTGTTCAAATTTTTGATCCGGGGCTCTTAATGGATCGTCACTTGATCTCCTCTGTCGCTGAGCTTATTTCAACCAACCCTTTAAGCGAGCTGCAACTTGAGGACGGCGTAGCTTACGCATGGCCTTAGTCTGAATTTGCCGCACTCGTTCACGAGAAAGGTTAAACATTCCTCCAACTTCTTCTAGCGTATGGGGTTCCCCAGTAGTTAACCCATACCGCAAGGCGATAATGTCCTTTTCTCGTTCAGTTAATACCTCCGCCAGGACATTACAAATATCTTGGCGCATCATCGTTTCGCTAATCTTGGATTCTGGAGACTGAGTATTCCCATCCTCCAATAACTCCATAAGTTCGGTGTCTTCCCCTTTCCCCACTCGGTGATTTAGAGAGAGGGCGCGTCGACGGACTTGTTGTAAGGCCCGCAGTTGATCGGGGGAAATTTCTAAGGACTGCGCTAATTCAACTTCGTTGGGATTGCGGTGGAGTTCTTTGCGCAATTCCCGGTGGGCTTTTTTAAGCTTGTTCAGTTTTTCAACGATGTGAATCGGCAAGCGAATTGTGCGGGCGTCGTTTGCGATGGTTCGGGTAATCCCTTGGCGAATCCACCAATAGGCATAGGT
>JASJDH010000251.1 GCA_030065175.1 Leptolyngbyaceae cyanobacterium MO_188.B28
GTCAATTGGGAGATGACCATGGACCTCTTGATGCAGTTTCAACAACTAGAGAAGTCTCCCAGAACTTTACTCATATCCGATCACCAAGAACCAGAATATTTATTTGAAGGGATGCGGTCTGGCGCATCGGGCTATGTGATTAAGGATGATCTTGCAACTGAGTTATTGCCCGCCATTAATACCATCGAGACGGGACAAATCTATCTCAGTTCCAAAATGATGAATGACTTCTTCTATTTTTTCCAGGCCCACTCCAAACAATCCCTGGAGAAATGTAAGTTGCTGCAGCTTAGTAAGCGGGAGCAAGAAGTTTTGAAGCTGCTAGCGCGAGGGGAATCAAATGAGGCGATTGCGAAGGAGCTGTTCATATCTATCGCCACCGTCAAGTCCCATTTCACATCCATTTTTGAAAAGCTAGGGGTGAAAAGCCGCACCCAGGCCATTATCCGAGTGCTGCGATTGGGTTTGGTGTAATGGGTAATCTGAATGATTAAGATCGTCAGATAAACACCCATTTACTCACAAGATCCTCAAACCTTTTTTGTAGCCTCACAGACAGTTCAAGCCCTATCAGGGTGAATCGCTGTGAATTGTATAGTCAATGGGGAGCTTCGAATATGAGTGCCCAAGAGGAAGCGCGGGAAGCCATGGCGCAAAGCCGCCAGCATAAAGAGCAGGTTGAAAAATCTATGTTAAGTCGGACTCAGGCGGAAGTCGAGACGGCAACCAATGACGGCGTTGAGGAAGAAGCCCGGGAAGCCTTGTCGTCTAAACGGCGGCGCGATGAACATCTGCAGGAGGCCATGCTGCATCGTGCAGCTGAAGAAACGGGGCTTTCTGGAGACGCTACTCAGAATTCTTAAGCGCAGGCGTTGCTGATCATCGCTGTACACCAGGCGTAGCCCCTTTCAGGAATTTGCGTAAAAATAAAGCCCCATTAGAAGGCAGTGGATGGGTGGATGGGTGGATGGGTGGATGGGTGGATGGGATGTTATTTGTCTGCAGATCCCTCAGCTCTGAGGAAATGATAAAACCGCAACAAAAAATGGAGTGTTTATACTTAGACAATGTTGCAATAAATCTTAGATAAAGTATTGCAGGGTTATGGACTAAGGGGTTCAAATGAGCCCCTACTCAGAGTACGACAACTGTGTATACAGTGAACATCCGTTACAAAGGGGTTACTGAAAGGGGCGGCTTGCAAGATACTGGATTGGATTGTGCTAGGTTAACTTCACAGACTGAGTGGAATAAACGGTGAGTGACACAGCAACCACATCCAGAGGAAGAGGAAAAATTTCTCCCTGCGCCCGACACAGTCAGTATTTTGGACGGAGACGCGAGCTTTCGCGTGATCCAAAATGCTGTGCTCGGGCTTTGGGAGGTCGTTAATAGCTTAACCACGATACGACCGCCTAAACGAGAGCGCTATCGCGTCACTATCTTTGGTTCAGCCCGATTGGAGCCAGACAATCCGCTTTATGAAGGCGTCCGTAGTTTGGCGAGCGAACTAACGGCGATGGGGTGCGATATTGTAACCGGCGGCGGCCCTGGTCTAATGCAGGCGGCGAATGAAGGCAGTGTGATCGCCGATCCATTGGACCAAACGAAATCAATTGGAATCCGTGTAGACTTGGGCTTCGAGCAAGATGCTAATCCCTTTGTAGAGCAAGTCTATCAACATCAGACATTCTTCTCCCGACTGCATCACTTTGTGCTAGTCTCTGATGCGTTTGTAGTGGTTCCTGGAGGGATTGGGACAACCCTTGAAGCGCTGATGATCTGGCAATTACTTCAGGTTCGAAAACTGCGGGACACCCCTTTGATTCTGGTGGGGGAAATGTGGTCTGACTTGGCGGGTTGGGCGCAACGACACATGGTCAATACTGAGAACCAACTGCTGGATCCGGCTGACATGACAATCCTGCAGTGTGTGGACACCTTTGAGGCGGCGATCTCACTCTTGCAGAAAGCCCATTCTCAATGGCAGCGGACTTTATAACAAAACATCAAGTCTTTGCATTATCTCAGGCCTTGAGGATGAAGATAGAGGTAGAGTTTCGAGAGCCCGATAGCGTTGACATTGACAAATGCAACTCATCCTCCAGTTAATCGGTAAAATCAATTACCGTCTTCGCTTTTTCTATCTGCTTATTTTCCTGGTGGTTACGCTCGGGCTCTGTTCGAATCATCTGTGAAGAACGCTTGTGAAGAACACTGCATAGGGAGGTAGCCTAACATGCATGACTTCATCACACCCAACGGCGCTACGTATCTTATTGTCAAAATCTGTGTATTACTGCTGGCCATTGCGCTCTGGTGGATAGTTTCCACCCCCCAAGCGGTATAGGCTGACCAAAATCCGACACTGTGACAGTCAAACTTCTGCACCTTGTATCGTGCGATCGCGGGTGAGGGTCTTTTATCGTATCGATCATGTACTTGAACAATACTCTGTTTTAGCCCCCTTTACGCCCGTGAGGAGAATTGGAAGTATGACTCTGTCTACGCCCTCAAATACTTCTATTTGGCGGAGAATGATGCTCAGTGTGACCATTACATTGGCGATCGCAGGTAATAGTTATCTTCTATCAGCCCCACAGCTAAGACAGCTTAGCACAGTCATTAGCTTGACCGAACGATGTTTGACGCGCAATGCATCTTCTCCAAAGTCTAAAAACCCGGTCGAGACAATCCTTGAAAAGGTTGGGGTTAAGGAATGCAGTCAGCCGCGCGTGACCCAGCTCCACCTAACCCAAGTCCAGACGATTGATCCCCATCCACCCCAACTAATTACCTATCACGCTTCTTCTAAATCAGGATTGACCTCCGTCAACGTAAGGCAGTAGCATCATACTTTTTGTATGCCAATTCCAACTTGAAAACGCTTGCTGACAAAGGTTGTGCAGTTGAACTAGATCAAAACAGAGACCCCATTGCTATTGCAATGGGGTCTCTGTTTTGATCGATGAGGATAATCGCGGCCCGGCCTAAGCAGAGCATTAGAAATCGTCTAGCTCAGCCGGATTAATTTGCTGGCGCATTTCAGCAATGGTTTGGGGCGGCTGACCATTAGATTGAGAAGCAACGGACGCATTCAAACTTCCTCCGGTTGAATGCGTCGCCTTCGGAATCACATAGCCCGGTGAATCGCCTAAGAGATATCGCTGCTGAATCTGGAAAATTCTAAACTGCAGCTCTTCAACAGCTGTTCTGGCAAGGTTTGCGAGTTCAGCCTCCCCTAGCTGATCTTCCATCGCCCAAGGCATATAAAACGCCTTGAGGGCTCTTAGCAGCGCATCTCGAGGAGGAAGAATCGGGTCACTTTTGAGATACCCTAACAACCGACCTTCAAACGACTTAACCTCTGCTTCAAGCCTGACGCTGACACGTTCCCGCTTGGGTCTGGTCATCAGGCCGCCTCCGCTGGTTGAGCAAACTTAATCGCGAGCCACTTGGCTCCGCCGTAGCAGTCTGCAAACCGGGCCTGGTCAGCCGTTGAGGCTACGCTCAAAACCGAGCAAACCTCAGTATTCATCTCCGAGAGCCAATTGACGCTAGCTCCAGGCAATCCCTTAAAGAACTCATCCAATCTGGATTTGAGTAAGGTGTGGGAGACTCCGCCCCCCACTAAAACCTCATAACTAGGAATATCTAACGAGGCAAACTTATCACTCAAATGATGTCTGACCTGTTCCCAATAGAAAGCTTCTGATTTTTGCTTCCGGTCCTGTAGGGGGAAGACCTTCCCCGGTTGATCGGGAAAGGCGACAGATTCTGATTCCCGCAGCAGCGCATCAAACAGGAAAGGATTATCGGGCTTACAGATGCCTTGAGCAATGGACTGCAGGTATTCTAAATAGCCCTGTCTGACCGTGCCACTGGGTTCTCCTGTGGGGGGCTTGCCTTGACGGAAGATTAAGAAAGTTAAATCGCGGTGCCCCACAATCACCACCACATAGGACTTCTGCGGCGGTTGCCCTTGCTGCATTGATTGCATTTTCCGCCACTGTACGAGACCTGCCCCTTCAGGCAGGATTTTGATCGCCTGCGGAGCAAGTTCGATGGTCTTTCCCCGATACATGAAGGAGCGGGTGGAAGCCAGCTGCTTAGCAACTTCATGCTGATCTAGGAGATATTCATCGAACGGGAGAGCGGCTCCAATATCCAGCGATAGGCGAAATGTGTTGAATCGATGCGCCAATTCGCCAATGGCTCCTAGAATCCGCAGCTTCGCCAAAGTGCTTTTGCGCAGCATCTCTGTGCTTTTATTGGAACGCCCTTCAGCATCATCCGCTAAGGCGTAGACTTGATCGTCTAACTGGAGATAGGCCCCGGATTCGATGCCGCCGCCAAATTGGTTGCCTTGATCGGTGAGAATTTGCAGTTCAGAAGGCGGCAAGTCAGCCACCTTAGGGGGACAAAGATAGCCATGGAAGTGGACGCCGTCACTAAAGGACGCTTTGGTGCCACTCATTCCAAGGTCTACAAACATTTGAAATCGGCTCATGGCTGATACCCGGAATAGATGGATACGATGGGAGCATTATGGCGCATAATAGCGAAAAGTAAAGGCTCAAATCCAGATTTTCCGCCAAAAGCTCAGCTGAAAGGTATAGCAGCCGACATATCCGTTTATCATTTAGCGATTATTTGCGGGATATAACGAATATTTTCCGTACTTTACGCCATTTTACTCATCGAACCCCTCTTAAGGTTGCCTGAGCTTACTTCAAGAATCCAAAAATTGTAATTTTATCGGTTATTCGAGTTTTTAAACGATCTAACTCTCAATCAGACCTAAAAAGGCTCGCGATAACCAACGTAAGGTTCTGAATCTATTGATGGGCAAGAGGGATATAGAAAGGTGGGCGTCAACTTAAGCCGGGACATTCTGACGAGGCAAGAATACAGGAGACAGAATCCAAGTCTTGACTGACTTCTGTCTCCTGTCTCCTGTATTCCTTCTCTACTGAATTGTCCCGCTTTAAATCTCCCCTCCCCCTGCTCAACATTGTCTCAGCCAACAAGAGATTGAAGAGATGTCACAACCGCCGCCGTCTCCCTGTACAAATTAATTCCCGCCAATGCTAATAGGCGTTCCCCAAACCTTTGCCCCAGTCAAATTGATGTCATCCATCGACGCCCCTTCAACATCAGCGTGATAAATGACCGCTCGGGTAAAGTTCACCCCATCCAAGTCAGCATTATTCAAACTGACATTTGTGAGAAAGGCTCGAGATAAGTTGGCATTTTCCAGGTCAGCGCCGCGCATGTCTGCACCTTCCAAGTTAGCGCTTTCCAGATTAGCCCCCCGCAGATTTGCATTTCTCAAATCAGCTCCAAGCAAATGGGTCTCGCTTAGATCAGCCCCTGATAAGTCACAGGCATAGCACATATTGGTTAACAATAACTTCCGCACATGGGCGGGGTTTTCGCCACGAACAGGCTTTGCCAGCAGCAAGACCGACAACAGGGTTAGAGCCGCCACATACTGAAGTTTCATGGGCTACCCTCCTTTAGCGCCTCTTCCTGATCCCTATTCTTCCGGCTCCCTATTATTAACGGGTGAGTTGCAGCAATAGGGGAAAGGGTGCAGCGCCAATGAACTCTTGGAGAAGGGTGACTGACCGTCATCTCCTTCTACCTATATCTTTGCATAGTTCAATGGAGACGAAGCATGGATGAAGGCCGAGTTAAGGAAAAGACACATAGACTTTCTGCTCACAAGTTCCTCAAATTATTTTTCTACAACTAAATAGGAGCTGGCTCAGGAGGTGTTAGACATGGTTTCCAAGATTCTCGTCGCAATGGACAGAAGCGATTTGAGCAGTGCTGCATTCAATCAGGCCATGTCCCTGGCGAAGGCGGTTGACGCCAGGCTGATACTTTTGCACGTACTGTCCCATGCCGAAGAAGACAGTCCACAACTGGTCAATGTCTATGGCGCAGGCTATTACTCAGAAGTCAATGAAATTCTTTGGCAAACCTACGAACAGGAGTGGAACGCCTTCGTACAGGAATACGAAGAACTTCTGAAATGGCGAACGAATGAGGCCAAAATGGCGGGGGTGAAGGCTGAATTCATCCATACATCTGGGAGTCCGGGTCGAACTATCTGTGAAGTCGCCCGAGATAAGGATATTGATTTGATTGTCATTGGCAGCCATGGTCGCGCTGGACTTCGGGAATTATTCCTGGGAAGCGTAAGCAACTATGTGATGCACCATGCTCCTTGTTCAGTGTTGGTGTCGCATCCTCGGGAACAAACTGAGCCGCAGCACACTGCTCTGTCACCGCGAGAAGAACAGGATCAGGCGACATCGGCTCCGGCCTAAAAAGACGCGATATCAGGTCGGCGGTCGGCGCGGGGGAGAAACGTGTAAACTTTATTTTCATTGTCTTTCCCTTCGTGAGAGGAGAACTATAGTGGTAAGTGAAGCAAGTAAGCTTCCCTGACAGATTGAACAGAAAACCTACACGAAAAAGGAGGTAGAGTGCCTGTTGATTTAGAATCTGTCTCGTCAAACAACAGCATCCAGACAACTGGCTGACATTTCCTATATCTGAAGAGAGCCATGGAACAGGTTAATCCAAGTGGTGTTAAGGATTAATCAGTGCATCTCTAAGGGAAGTCATGAAGTGTGGGAATCACTCAGTTAGTTGATATTTGGGTGCTGTTGTTGTTTAAAATCGTCTATGATTGTCCTATGGTTAATCCTCTACAATGAAAGTAGGACAACCAACGGTTTTCGATGCAAGTAGGTCGGTTCTTTTCCCTAGGGCAAGGTCGTGTGGGGCAATATCTATCCCCCCGCGTCTTGATAGTTAGAGCGCCCTTTCAACGGGTTTCTAGAGGACGAACGCCTAAGGAGTATTGCTGCTTTCGATTTAGACGCCTGAAACAAGCCCAAAGGTTTTCCCAATTTCTGGCGTCGATGGGATTCAGTTTTCAGCTACATCATCCCCAACAGTCGCCAGACCAGTTGCCAGACTATCCCTATGAAGTGCGTTTAGTCGGGCATACTGACCTGGCTAGCGACTTAGCTTATTGGGATCGACGCGATCGCAATTCGATGGATCTTCCAAACACGTTAGCGCCGCAGCATTAGAAATTTAAAGATCCGCATCCCACTTACCCATCCCCCCATCCACCGCCTGCGATTGGGATTTTATATTTATGCTAATCCCCAAAGGGAGGAGATATGAGATTGAGTGAATATCCAGCTGCGATCGCACAAGCTGCACAAGCGGTCAATGTTGGAGACCAGAAGATTGCACACCTTCGACAAGACCTGGCGCGACTGGAAGGCAAGGCCGATATGATCGTGGCGTTCGAGGAAGGTCTGAAAAATGAAAACCAGCGCAAGGCCCGTCGTTTTGAAATTCTGCAGGTCGATCAGCAATATCAGCAACGGCAAGATCAGCTGATCCAGCTAACCGCAGAAAAGGCCAATAAGCTAGCCGAGCTAGAACGTCTCCGCAACCAATTCAGCGTCGCCAAACTGGAGGTTCGCTGGGCGATCGCAGAAAAACTGATTGGCTTAGAAGCCCGGGAACTGGTTGGGCTGTAGCCGCCGCCTACTGATATTTGGTGGGCATTCAAGGTGTGCATTATAACCAGGTGTAAGGTAGACAGCAGACAGTAGACGGTAGGCAGGGAAATTTCTCCCTCTACTGCCTACTCTCTACTGCCTACTCTCTACTGCCTACCGCCTCCGCCTGAAAAACTAGAAGCGTATTCGTTTAGGCTTCTTTCTCCACCACAAGGGTCAGTCGGGCGACTAAGGCTCCAATGGCGGCGACTGCCGCCAGGATAGGAAATATGGCGACCCCAAGGGCTCCACCGATGAGGCCCGCTGTCAATGGTATTTCAAGCAAGGTTTTCCCATTTTGGTTTTTAATCAGAATGCGACGGATATTGCCTTCATGAAACAGCTCCTGGATTTTCTCAAGCAGAGTGTCGCCACTCACCTTGAACTCTTCAACCCTTACATTGTGGGATCCGACCGACTCAGTGTGCTCAGAGGCGGATGGATCTCCAATGCGATCGCTGGGCTCAGTCATAATTTACTTCTCCGTGAATAGTATCCGTGAATAGTAAAGGTCAGCGCCTTGCTCCTCATACATAACATTGCTTTCCTGAATTGACCGACTTTTTACAGCGTTTCTTGTCATTTTCCGGTCTTAAGCCCCTGTGGTCAGCCCCCAAGGGTTAAGAGCAAAGCGGCGCATCGGCGGAGTCTTTGAACTTACGTAAACTTTGAAATCCATGGGATTGAATTGTTTACAATGATGAAGGTTATCAAAACCCGCTTTAGCCTGGCTCTTAGAGTGCAATGTGCGTCAGACTACATCCCAGGATAAACAGTTCCTTTAAAATTTTGACGTGTAATTTAAGCGGGGCGCTTTCACCAAGTTTGGGAGACAATATCCAGAAAGCGGTAGGAGACTGAATTTTGCATTCTGCCTCCCAAATTTCATAAATTAAACATTAAAACATCAGTGATGATTTAAATTAATTGGATAGAGAATAGTATGAAGGTGTTCTAATCTAGGTCTTTTTGGGGAGGTTTAATATGAGCCAAATTGCTGAACGCTACATTCATTTATGTCGGTCTTATATTCAACTTTCAGATAAGTTTCAAAAGCTCGATGTTGAACATACAGCCTTGAGGCGAAAAGTAGTCCCTATGTTAGATAACCTAAAGGGCTATAAAAAAAACGTAGAAAAGTTAGAGCAAGAAAAGTCAGCACTCGAAGAAAAGCTGAGAGATATCACCGAAAAATACGAAAATCTTAAGCAATTTGAAATATTAGAGAAGCCTGAAATTCAAGCTGAGTTGAGAGAGGCGGAAAATCAAATTGCTCTGGTGGAAGAAACTGTTCAAGAGATGGAAGAGAATAAAGATCCTGACTTGAATGAAGCCGAAAAGATGTTACTAAATGAATATCAGAGTAATCCAGCCGCCTTTGAGCTGCCGCTTCCCGCCCCCTACAACTATGCCCAAGCAGCGTCTACCTGATTAAACTCCACTATCCGTTATATCTTCTTTAGGTTCAGGGTCATTTGTCGATGCTAGATCTTGATTATGCTGAAGAAAACAGCGCTAAGGAATGCTTATGCCTTAGCCGGTTCCCGTGACAGTCAACCATTCCCACAACGAGTCGGATATCAGGGTATAAAACTCACAAGTTCCTCATAGTTTTTCAGTAAATTCGACTTGTCCTGAATAAATGGGACAATGTCTTATAGAGCTTATTCTATAAAGCATTTGACAGTTACCTTTTCTAAAAAAACATCTGCCAAAACCTGGAGCAGAGTCATCTTTCTTCAGGATAGTTTTAGATGTAAAAATTGGCATTGACAGTGAGGCAAGGAACATGTCAACGAGCAAAATTTTACTGAGTATTGATGACGAGGAGAGTATTTCAAAAGTTATCCAGGTCGCCCTGGAAATGATGGCTGGCTGGACGGTGTTGATCGCAAATTCCGGCGTCGAAGGAATTACGATGGCGGAGACTCAAAAGCCCGACGCCATTCTCTTAGATGTGGAAATGCCCGTTGTAGATGGACTGAAAACACTCCACAGATTACAGGAAAACCCCTTAACCCAAAATATTCCTGTCGTCTTCTTGACCTGCTGGCCGCACTTTGTAAACCAGGGCGAATTGGGGAAGTTAGGCGTCAAGGCAGTTATTGAAAAACCTTTTGACCCGTTAACTCTGGCTAATTTGCTGGAATGTACCTTGAACGGATTTTGGTAGCTGCGATCAGCGCCGCTGTTAGATCAGGCGTGAGTAAGCGTCCAGAGCCTAAATCTTTATCAAAGCCCCAATTGGCGCATTCTTATTCGCCATGCATAGAACCGTTCTAGTTTGTCAGCATGACACTTGTTCTCAACAGGGGGCAGCACAAGTACTTGCTGCATTTCAACAACAGTTTTCAAATGCAGTCACCATAACATCCTCAGGCTGCCTGGGACAATGCGGCAGCGGGCCGATGGTTCTAGTCTTGCCCGAGGAAACCTGGTATTGCCACATTCGCCCCCCGGACGTTCCTATCATTGTGGAAGAACATCTTAACCAGGCACGGATAGTAACCCAGAAGCTATATCCCAAATTTCATCCCACAGGAAAATCTGTCGAAATTTGGCTAACAGCTTTCGGCGTCACGCTCGTGTTGCTCGCCCTGTTACTGACAATGCTTGCTCGTCAGACTTATTACCTTCATTTAAGCCAGGTGAGCTGAGTATAGTAAGCGTCTTGCTTAGCTAAGCCAGAATCCAACCAACGCACCCAAGCCAATCAACGTAGATGCAAGGAGATCTTGCCATCTCTGTCGTTGTGACTCTGGAGAATGCGCTTGAGCAGCATATACGGCAACCTTAACCTGTTCTTGACCGGGGATAGTATTTCGCATTTTTGCCATCCTCAAATTCAACATTTGAACGATGAAGGTTAACTCAAATGCACGCCCCGTCAAGCTAATCAGGCTAGACTGGTTCAACCGCCTAATCTTCAAACCCCAGAACAGGCGAATATCGAATACCTAGAACCGTATGCGCGTCATTTGAACACCAACTCTTTAACAATACATGAATAAAACGTAATTATTCTTAATCTAGCCCGGGAATTTGGCGGAGATTCGGCGTGAAAATCCTGTGGAGAGGCAAATTCAGGGCTTATTAAGAAAATATTAATTTGACGGCAAAGAGTATTCTCGCCTGAGTTGCTGGCGGGGCATGGCAGGATCAAGCAGTAATCTAGGAAAATCGAGCAGAATAAATTTCCGCCTGCTATGGCTCTTAGTCTGTTGTCACGGGCGAATCTTCTGGAACCGGGCGCGAAATGGGGGACTCCCTCGGATGCGGATTCGGAGCAGGGGGGTAGTCATGAAAGGGACGACAAAACATCGATACCGCAGTCAAGCGTCCCCTTGGGCTGCAACTTAAAGCGGGACAATCCATTAGAGAAGGAAAACAGGAGTCAGAAGTCAGAAGTCAGGTAGGATCTGGATGATGTCTCCTGTAGAGCTTTGCCCTTCTCATTCGTGAAGCCTCTCCCAAGGAGGAAGAGTATTCTTGCCCCATCAGAATGTCCCAGGCGATTTCCGAGAATAAATTTACCAAAATGCGATAGCCCCCTCCCGAGAGGGGAACTTGAAAAAAGATGTGTGGTATTTTCTTTCCTGGAAATCGCCCCAGCTTAAGTTGATACTCCAGCGTCCCCTTTTTTTGCTTGATTTCAAGTCTGTTGACCTTGAAGGGGCCACTCAACAGTGAAGCAGACACTCCCCTCTTTAGCTGGCCAATTCGACTAACAAGCCCCGCTCTGGGTTGACATCGCCAGCATCTTTATAGATTTCCCAGGGACATTCGTTTCTATGGAGGAGAGACCCCCTATCGGTCACGCAGATGGCGACGGAGGCGTCATCATTAGGCCCTCGAAATATCGTGGCCCTCTCCCGACGATTCCCCCCGAGTCCAAATTGGTTGCAGGTGATGCGTTGCTCTACAAAAATAAACGTTTTGTCGTTGGCTTTACAAAATTTCCGGATATCGGTGAGGCGCGATCTAATCTCGTCTCGACATTGGACGGGGGGCAAGGGTTTAGCCGAGTAAAGCGCCTGGTTTAATCTACGACGGAGTTCTTGTTTAATTTCAATCTTAGTCTTCACCATATTTTTCTCAGGCGAGTGGGGCTAACATGGCGATGACCCTGGTGTAAGATTTAACTGGGCGATGGGCGCAAATAAGCTGCTAAGCAATTAGTTTCCACCTTAAGCGCGGCAGTTGGGTAGACGGTAAATAGGTAGGCGATAGTAGAGAAACATGTCCTCCGGATTAGCTATCGCCTACTGTCTAAACCTGCAAACCAGCCACGCATGAACCGCCCCCGGGTAGTCAATACCCTAAGCAAATGACTATGCTGTTGGCGGGTTTGCAGTGCAGACCTCCATATCATAGGACGTGGGTTTTCTCAAGTAAGTTTCGGCACCTGCTGTTCATGGGAAACTGTCAGAACTGAGATCTCAAATTTTGGCTGACTGCTGACTGCTTGGTATCCTAGCTAAGAGCTGAAGCCCCTTCCCGGCAACGATCCATGGACTGTCCCCACTGCTATTCCCCACGCACCACCCCATTAAAACGCATCACTAACTTGGGATACGCCGTTTTCTGCTGTAAGAACTGTCGTCGCACGTTCAATGAACGCACCGGCACTCCTTTCAATTTTCTGGAATTTCCCACCGATATCGTCTTCCAGGTTTTGCTGTGTCGATTACGCTACAAGCTGAGCTACCGAGATGTAGCAGAATTCTTTCTGGTGAGAGGTTTTGAAATCACCCATGAGACGGTGCGGGATTGGGAAGAGCGCTTTGCGCCGATCTTCGCGAATGAGCTGAGAGCCAAACGTAAAGGGAAAGTGGGTAAAGTCTGGCATGTGGATGAGACATATATCCGAGTCCGGGGGAGGTGGTGCTATCTCTATCGCGCCATCGATCAGGATGGGAATCTGGTGGATGTCAGACTCAGTGAGACGCGAGATATGGAGGCGGCTAAAGCCTTCTTTCA
>JASJDH010000252.1 GCA_030065175.1 Leptolyngbyaceae cyanobacterium MO_188.B28
ATGCCGGGGTCAATGCGGTGGCCTTTAGCGCCGATGGGAAGCGGGTGGCCACCGCCAGTGATGACGGCACGGCGCGGGTGTGGGACGTCCAAAGCGGCGACCGCCTCGTCACCCTGAACCACGATGCCGCAGTCAATGCGGTGGCCTTTAGCGCCGATGGAGCGCAGGTGGCCACCGCCAGTAGTGACAGGACGGCGCGGGTGCATTGGCTATGGTCCCATATCTTGGCCGAGCAGTTGTGTCGGAGACTGAGCCGAAACCTCACGGCGGCTGAATGGGCAAAGTATATTCAAACCGAACTCACAGACTATAGTCTGACATGCTCTAATTTGCCCGTTCATTCCACCGTGATCGATGAGGCTCAAAAGTTTGCTGAAGCGGGCAATGTTAAGGAAGCGATTTCGCTGTTCCGCAGAGTTCTCAAGTTGGCGAAAGATGCGGAACAAGATCTGGACCTGGACCCCTCAACTGGTGTTTTGGATCAAAATCCTAAAGCCGTGGCGCTGAAGTTTTCGGCAGTGAATATCGTGAAGGAAGCTGAGTCACTGGCCAGGACAGGTAAAGTCGATCAGGCAATCTCGCGCTATCAAAAAGCAATTGATCTCAATCCGGAAATTGATCTTAATCCTGCTACTGAAGACGCAATGGAGCAAGATCCTGAAGCAGTGGCTAAAGCAATTGCTGCTGATAACTTTGACAACTAAAGTATTGCCAAGATTAGAGTAATTTTAGCGTAAGTCAGATAAGCCCAATTACTTGTAGTGAACTGAACAGTTCAGTTTGCACGGTATTGCATCACAAGCTGGACCAGCAGGTACATTTGCGCAGAAAGTTACGTTTTTGAACGAAGTGGCACACTACACTTGTAATTCGGAGTCTAAAACTCCCATTCTTCCGTTGAGAAATTGCGTTGCACGGGAACTGGTGAAGCGACACGGCTCCAAACTGTCTCGTTATCATGCCAAGAAAGTGGACAGGACTATATCGAGTTATGGCATTTTGAATGTGCCAATCCTTGAAAAATAGATAAATGTACACTCCCATGCTGAAATCAATTCAAACTGTTGGGGTAATAAGTAACAGTTGATTAGCGTTTATGGACTTTCTGATTCCCTGCCATCAGCAGGGTTATTTTTTGAGAGGAATAGATTCGGATGCCATCTATCGCAACAAATGACATCAGGAAAATCTCTCATCAAGAAATAGGGCTGTAATCTTTACTCTACCGTTGATTAACGCTCTTCAATCACTCTGAAGGGATAAAATCTGAAACGCCGGTTTCTCGTTGGCGAACCCTCCAATTGACAGTCTATGAAGCACGTAAAATGGTCGTTTCAAATATTCTCTGGAGACTTTGACAGAAGAGCGTTAAGTAGGTAGGCAAAATTAATTACCGAGAAAAGTCGCTGAAACCTCCTGAATTCATGGATCCTTTTTGTAAACGTCTATGCGTAGACACTTAGGTGTGCTTGATGCAACTTAAAAGGCAAGCTTAGGCCATGAGCAAAGCTTATCAGTAAACAGGCTGTTTAAGTTATTCTGCACTCCCTCATAGTATCTAATCCTGTATTGGAGCATCACACTCCTTGCTTATTAAGTAAAGCGTCAAGATTTTCCCGACATCTAATCGTCCAGGGATGTTCTGTTCCCAAGGATTGTTCTAAAATCTCTAAAGCCTCTGTGTAAAGTAGCTTTGCCTTTTCCTGGTTATCTTGAGCACTATAGAGCATTGCGAGATTATCCGAACACCTTCCAACATGGGGATGCTTGTCGCCCAACAGACGTTTGAACATTACCAGGGACTCTTGATAGAGCGGTTCCGCCTCGCCATAACTGCCTTGTCTTTGGTAGAGTAACGCCAGATTGTTGAGGCTACCAGCAACATGGGGATGTACATCCCCAAAAAGCTGTTTAAACATCAAAATAGACTCTTGGTAGAGCAATTTGGACTCGCTGTAGCGCCCTTGATTGGAGTAGAGTGTCGCCAGATTGTTGAGGTCAGTGGCCACAGCGGGATGCGCGTCGCCCAAAAGCCATCTACGCATTGCTAGCGCCTCTTGATAGAGCGGTTCCGCCTCGCTGTAGCGGCCTTGCTTGTCGTAGAGCACTGCCAGATTGTTGAGGGTAAGGGCCACAGCGGGATGCGCGTCGCCCAACAACCTTTTATCCAGAACCAAGGCCTCTTGATAGAGCAGTTCCGCATCAGTGTAGTGCCCTTGATGGGAGTAGAGCCCCGCCAGATTGTTGAGACTACCAGCAACATGGGGATGCGCGTCGCCCAACAGACGTTTACGCATTGCTAGCGCCTCTTGATAGAGCGGTTCTGCCTCGCTGTAACGGCCTTGATTTTCGTAGAGTATCGCTAGATCATTGAGGCTACCAGCAACATGAGGATGCGCGTCGCCCAACAAACGTTTACGCATTGCTAGCGCCTCTTGATAGAGCGGTTCCGCCTCGCTGTAACGGCCTTGATCTTTGTAGAGCACCGCTAGATCATTGAGGCTTTCGGCCAAAGCAGGATGTGCTTCGCCCAATAGACGTTTACGCATTGCTAGCGCCTCTTGATAGAGCGGTTCCGCCTCGCCGTAGCGCATTTGATCGTAGTAGAGTTCCGCCAGCCTGTTGAGGCTGGTGGCCACATCATAATAATCTCCCTCTATCAGCTCTTTCAAGAGTTGACAAGCTCTCTGCAACAGGGGTTCTGCAACACCATATTGCCCCTGTTCTCGCAGATAGTTTCCAATGTTACTAAATAGCCGAGATGCTTCTAAAGATTTACAAGGTGAGGAATGACAGAGTTGAGCCAAGACTTGCGTGTGAGGTGTCATTCGCGCCAAGATATGCCAGTGTTGATAACCATCTTGATATTCAACACTGGCATACTCATTCTCCGGCATGAGTTGGTTGGCTGCCAAAACAACTCGGTTGATCCAGAATTGACGGGTATTCTCCATCTCCATTGCGGCACGGGCCACTTCTTGCACCAGACGATGAATGCTGTAAGTCTGGTCCACCCGGTCTATCCGAATCAGAGAATAGGTGCAGAGGGGCTCCAACACCTCGTTGACGATCAAGGGATCTTCGACGGCATCCGCCAGAGCCTCAGCCAGGGCGTCCCCCAATTGACTTCCCCCTTGGATCAACAGTTCAAAGGGAATGGCGTCGGGGTGGAGTAGGGCGCTGACTCGCAGCAGATTCGCTGAAGCTGGAGCAGTTTGTTCCACTTCCTGGAAATTTAGGGTCCAAGCCTTGGCCACAGAGTTAGGATAATTGCCCAGTTTCGGTTTAGATTTCTCCAAGCGTTGCAGCCTGATTTTTTGGTAACTGCCGAGGTAGTCCTGAAATCTTGCTTTTTTAGCCACGAGATAAGCGGCTGCTTGCTCTAACGCCAGGGGGAGATAGCCCAGCTCTGCTGCTAATTGCTTGGCCGCTTGGATTTCGGAATTTTCTTCGGAAGTAGGCTGGGCGGATAGCTCTCCCCGACCTGATCGCCGCCCCAAAAAGGCCAAGGCTTCCGCTGGCTCCAGGGTTTCCATCTCAACCGGACAGGTAATTCCTAAATCCTGGAAATCCTGAGCCCGCGATGTGATCAGAAGATGGCCTTGGCCGCCTGTTTGCTCAAAGCGGGGCTTAAAGGGTTGGAGCAACTCCGGTTGGTCAGCGTTGTCAAAAATCAGCAGCCAGTTCGTGTGTCGCGTCAACCAAAGCTTAACGGCTTGCACCACCTCATCCTGTTCTGGAGCATCCTTCTGGGGCAGATCCAGCAGCTGGGCGATCGCCACAAACCCACTACTCAACTCCAATGTCGTATCTGCTCGCACCCAAAAGACAGCATCGTAATCTTCTCGATAGCGGTAGGCATATTCCACTGCGGTTTGGGTCTTGCCAATACCGCCCAAACCGCTAATCGCCTGAATCTGTGACAGAGCAACTGCACAGTCCTGATTCAGTTGCTGATGCAAAGCTTGTAAAACCTCTTCGCGCCCAGTGAAAAATGGATTCCGCTCGTAAGGCACATTCCAAGGTTTTAAGGTCGATGTGTCAGGAAATTCAGGCTTTGACTTGATTTTCCGAGTATTATCATCGGTTTTTGGGAAAAGTGGCTTAGTGGTTGGCTTTAACCGCTTGGGCAGAGCATTTAAGATTGCCTGACTTGCTGTTTCCTCCTCCACCCCAACCAAATCCACATAGACAATGGGGCGCAGTAATCCTCTGGGCTGACACTCCCGCACTCGGATAGGAATGAGTTTACGATCTTGGCTCGCAGGGTCATCAGCAAAGGCGGCGGCCCATTCAGGTTGTGTGAATCCAGCATTCAGATAATCCTCTGATAACACCACAATGGTCTTATCAGTTTCCGCTGCGGCTCGCTGCATATCGAGCACGAAATTCCCACCTGGTCGGAAATCCCATGCCTGAATAATAGCTGTATGTCCGGTTTCTTCAAGGGTCCAGGCGATCCACTCGGCCCACGCTTTATCGGCTTTGTTGTAACTGACAAAGAAGCTAGTCATTGACGGATTGAGGGCAGACAAACAGGAAGTAATGCCTTGGATATTTGCCACAAAATTATAAGTCAAACTGTAGGGTTCTTGTTTGTGACTGAAGAAAACAATGAATTGAGCTTATCAATGAGCACCGAAATGGTCGGATTAATGCACCGGGCCACAACCATCCATATTGTCTGAAGTCTTTACGAACAAGGCTTTTCAGAAATCAAATTTTTAGCTGGACTAGATCTGACCGAATTTATCCCGCCCCGCTGCCGTCAAATTTCATCTGATTCACTTCCCCACTTTCCTCTATCCCAAATATTGTCCTGACAGTAGTGTTGATCGTCTGTTTTGGTGAATCACTGCTAGGCTTTCCAGAAAGTACCATTGGTTCTTCAAACGCTTGTCACAATAGGTAACAATATGGTCGATTCAGTTCTTTCGAAGCTCTTAGCGGCTGACTCTGACTTGGAGGCGCAGGAAGCTAGATTGCTCGCCCAATTAGACGCGCTCCAGGCCAAGCGGAGCAGCCTCAAATCGGTGATGGGGATAATTGGGCCTGATCAGCCAACAGCAGAAGATAACGAGGCCGACGTAGCACCTACTCAAATTTCTGACGCGGAGAGTGTTCAACCAATAGAAAAGCCAGCCAAGGGAGCCTCAAGGCGAAAAGCAAAGGCGACAACTGACAAACCCACTCAGTCCCGTAAAACTAGCTCCCGCTCAAAGTCTCATCGGCGTGGCTGGCAGAAATATATGCGTGACGAGTATCTCCAGATGCCACTGCCGAAGGCCGTGGCTGGAATTTTGAAAAGTAAACCCAAGAAGACATTCGAAATTCAAGAGGTCGTGAATACTATTGTGGAGGAGGACATCCCAGCCTCAGATCGCAAAGGGGCTCGCAATCGAATCTCAAACATCTTGGCGGAAGGGGCTCGTAAGAAAGAGTGGAGCCGCCCTAAAGATGGGTGCTATCGCTTCTCTAAGTAGCCGGGATGAAGGCGGGAGCCCCTTTGAGCATAGCGCCCCTGCTAGGCCGCTACTTTCTCCTTGAACAGTTTGCCTGCACTGAAGGCGGGAACAGTGGTGGCCGGTATGGTCATCGTCTCACCCGTACTCGGATTACGCCCTTCTCGTTCTTTTCGCTGACGGGGCTCAAAGGAGCCAAATCCAACCAGGGTTACTTTTTCTCCACTGCTGACGGCCTCAACAATACTCTCTAACGTGGCGCTCAAAATAGAATCCGCCTGCTTCTTTGTGACGCCAGTCCTCTCTGCTACAAGATCGACCAGTTCGCCTTTATTCATATCCTGACTCTCCTCAAAGCACGCTGAGCATTGTAAAGCAAATGATTGGAAAGTAGGAGCGCTACTGAAGGCGATCGCTCATACCTGAGCAGCGGGATCTACGATTTTGGTCATCCCCAACATCCTGAACAGTATACTTTTGAGGGTATTGGCTCTAAAGTGGATTTCAGGCGATCCCAATTGAGACGCCAACCCACATCAGAAAAACTGCTCTATGCCCCTGATCGCAACCCAAATTCGTTTAGCCGTCGCCATTGACGACCATGTAAAGGCCATCCTCGCCAAAGGCGGCGGCGATGAGGAGCTTCTGGTGTCCATGTATGACCAAATGCTTACATTCAAGCAGCTTTTGGATACCTCCACAGAAAGCGAAATGTCTCAGTTATGTCAACAATATGATGGCTTTTACCGATTTGCAGAATTGATGGAACGTCTGGCCCAAGGCATCGCGGATGGAAGTATTCCGGTTCCCTAAAATAGATGGGTTTAGCTGCCGCCCTTTTAGCGTTGCGATCGAGGTGGAGCAACTGTTAAACCATTTCCCCCCTGCGATGGAATGGCTCTGAGGCAACCTATCCGACGTACTACAAACCGACTGGCCTAGATTTGGCTTGAAAATTCAAATTGGCACACACCTGAAACCCTTATTACTTTGTGTAGCATGGCTTTGTAGTACAAAACCTCTAAAACCCCAGTGAATAAAGCACTCGAGGGTCATCAACGAGGATGACGGGCTGCGGCGTGATGCAACTAGTCTAGTTCGAATTAACGTAGAGCGCACCTGCGAGCGGCACTCGGCAGGTGCGCTCAGCAATTGGGGCAATCATATCGCCGCTCGTCTGTTGAAGCGATTGTTCTATGGCGCGTTGCCAAGGCTCAGGCTCCCTACAGTGGGCAGTGGTGAGCATCTCGGGGCGCGAGGAAAAGTTGGGGAGGGGTAGGCGAGCGTGCTGCGCAGGGCACCGCCGCCGTCTCGCAGGAGCTAACTCTGCGCGTGAGCGCGAGCGCGAGCGGCACAATCTGGTTCCTTCTGGTACGGAAATGATGGTCGCAGTTGGCGAGGGAAGAATGATGAGCAGGCCGACTAACTTGCTGAGGAAGAGTAGACTTGTAGTGTTCGAATCAGGGAGGTAGGCGATGGAAGTTATTGATCTGGTGGGCGAGCTAGAAGCGCGACGAAGTGCGCTTCAGCACTTGTTGTCCACGTACTTCGATTGGTACAAATTCTTTTGGACTGTGAATGTAGCCGCCCTCGCATGGGTATACACGAGTACCCCTACGTCATCTTCGGATAACTCACCCACGCGGCGGGCAGTTGCGAGGCTATTCGGCGTGGTGGCGCTTGCCGGAGCCCTTACATCGTTCCTGACACTCAGTGTAGTACTCGGCTATCATCGTCACATTGCGCGTCTCTACTCAGCCGCGGTATCCGAGAATGTCGGCTCGGCGACTGTGCTGAACGCAATACCCGCCGAGCCATGGCCGGGCTGGTTCACGATGTTCGCCTTCTTGGCCAATGGGCTAGCAACTCTGTTGATAGCGTTCTTGTGGCTATGGTTGGCGGGGCGTGGTTCGAGACCCGCGAGGCCCGTGTCGGAGAAAGGTGACAGCGCACGGAAAGCTTGAGAGACTCAATGCACCGCAGCCGCGACAGAGTTTCTGGGTGATTTCCGAGAAAGAATTTGGCCCAATGCTAGGGAAGCTGTCACGAACCGCCATCTAGCCCAAAACCCCTGCTAGAAGAACTTTTCAGCGACTATTATACTCCCCATCGAAATCTTGCATAAGTTCCGGGAAGGACAAGAATCGGCACTTTCCAGCAATTTGAGACTGAAACCTGCCCGGTTTGAATGTCCAAGTCATGTTTTTGGCGGCTTAAGTTCCTTGCCCAAAAGAATATTCGGAACTTTCGCTCCTAGATGGTGCTAGGTGACAGCTTCTCTAGCATTACGCCTAATTGTCGCCGAAAGTCAATCGTTTTTTATGGAATTTAACCTTGATGAGGGTTGCCCCATTTACTTACGATAACCGATTTTATCGTAAGTAAAATTATCGCTAAATCAGAACAGGCTGGAGTATGACAGAGCATGGACATTTAATAAAAATTGATGCAAATGCGTCTGTTATTCACTCCAATGATGTAAGTGAGCGATTACTCACCTCAGAAACATTTCATCGTCTGCGCGATGTTCCCACCCTAATCGAATGGCTGGCCAATATCACTCTGTGCCGAGATCCGTGTGATTTTTACTCACATCGACTGAAATCCTTGCCTGATGTTTGTTTCGGCATGCAACACCAAATGTAGCGCAGTGAAATCCTTATTTGGAGAGGCTTTTGGTAAGAATGCTTAAGATACTAAATCTGGCATCCTGAGTCTGCTTTAGACGGAATAGCCTGAAACCCAGCAAAACCATTGAAGTTTTTCTAATGTCTAGAGACTGATAGGTCGGTTTTATAGTACATCTCAAACCTTTATCTGGCAGGGGTCAAAGGGGGATGTGATAAGGTTTTGCGCGCATCTCGGCATGGGGTGCTGTTCAAATGCGCCCGCTGGTCCAAGTTCCGATTTTGACTAATGCAAAAGATTGAATCTCGTTTATGATTACTTAAATACTTACTTCCAGCCATATTTCTCGCAAGTTCGACGCGCTTCTCTCGTCACGTCGTCGGATCTGTTGAGCGATAGGAAATAGCCTCGAATTCGATTGCAGGTGAAAGGAACCCAGCCGCCTGAAAACCAGGTGGGCCACAGCCGCACCGTTCCGTCCGCACCGCCACTGACCACGGTTTGTCCATCTGAACTAAAGGCCACCGATAAGACATCAGCGGTATGGCCTTGGAAGGGTTCGCCGATCGCATTGCCCTGCAGATCCCACAGCCGCACCGTTCCGTCTGCACCGCCACTGACCACGGCTTGTCCATCTGGACTAAAGGCCACCGAAGTGCCCCCAAAAGAGGGCACCCAATTGCCCCTAAGGCCATGACCTTGGAAGGGCTCGCTAATCGCATTGCCCTGCAGATCCCACAGCCGCACCGTCTTGTCATAACTGCCACTGACCACGATTTGCCCATCCGGGCTAAAGGCCACCGAATTGACAGCTAAGAAATGGCCTTGGAAGGGCTCGCCGATCGCATTGCCCTGCAAATCCCACAGCTGCACCCCTTCCAAACCGCCACTGACCACGATTTGCCCATCCGGGCTAAAGGCCACCGAATTGACCCTAAGGGTATTGGCTTGGAAGGACTCGCCGATCGCATTGCCCTGCAGATCCGACAGCCGCACCGTTCCGTCCGCACCGCCACTGACCACGGTTTGACCATCCGGGCTAAAGGTCACCGAAGTGACATCACTGGTATGACCTTGGAAGGGCTCGCCGATCGCATTGCCCTGCAGATCCCACAGCCGCACTGTATTGTCCTCACTGCCACTGACCACCCTTTGACCATCCGGGCTAAAGGCCACCGAAGTGACATCACTGGTATGACCCGCAATGTAGCGAAATTTCACTGTCCGATTGGGTCTCTCCAGCACTGCCGTCGGTACGAGGCCATTTCTACTTAAACTAGGAAGTTTTACAAAGATTGAACGGCCCACTCCAATCGCGGCCAAGGCATTGACTAAGCTCGTGGGTTTATCGGTATCGGCCAAATTTTCTGCCGTGGCTGCGTAAATCCGCATCTGTCTGCGTGCGCCCTGATGCACTTTATAAACAGAAAACACGCTAAGTGTAGTGGTAAACAGCAAACTAGCGACTATTACCCAAAAAAACAAACGTTTTCGCTGTTCTTCTTGCGCTTTCCGTTGTTCTTCTTGCTTCTCGGCTTGGTCAGCAGCTTCAAAGAACTCAACTGACAGAGGCGTCATATCTGACCGCCATTTCCGCTCAAAGGTTTGCAGCAGATCCAGATCGGGCGATCTCCACAGCAGCCCCTTGGGGCGTCCTTGCTGGTTCCAATAGTCAGCAGCAGACTCTAACCGTCTCTGGAAACGGATATCGTCTCTGCTGCTATCCAACCAGTCATTCAGTTGCCGCCAGTGCTCAAATAATGCCTCGTGAGTCACTTCTGCGATTTCATGCCCGTCTGAGCTAGAAAGCGCCACCAATCGGGCTCCCGATGATGAGAGCTGACGAATCACCTGCTGTACCCTTTCCGGCTGATCGCGACTGGCGATCAGACTGTCCACTGGGACTCGCCGACGGGTGTCACGAGCCCCCTCCCCGAGTTGAACCAGCCCGACAAAGATCCGCCGGGCGATCTCTTTTTCAGAATCGGTGAGCTTGTCATACATCTCCTGGGCTTTGCCTGCCAGGGCTCCGCCCACACCACCTATCTCTCGATACATGGCTGTAGGAGTCTTACCCTCACTCAACCCATCCCAAATGCGAGTTAGGGCAAATTGCAGCAGCGGTAGCGCACCTTCCCGGCCTTCTGTGTCTTTCACCAGCAGGTCGATAGTCGCTTCATCAAGTGAATATCCTGCCTGCTTCGCAGGTTCGGCAATGGCGCGGCGTAGTTCTGCCACCGTCATCGCGGGCACATTAACACTCTGGTCAGAGCCAATCACCTGATTGAGCTGTTCATGCTGCTGGGTTTCACCCCAAAAGTCGCTGCGCAGGGTGATCACCATAGAAACATCGCCAGTTGAATCGCTTGCGGCGTGGAGCAAGTTGTTGATAAAAAGATTACGTTGCTGAGTATCTTTGCAAAGCGAATAGACCTCTTCAAACTGGTCTACTAAAATCACCAGAGACGTATCCCGGATGCCAGGGATAAGGTTGGCAATCCGGCGTAACCCTTCGCACTCACCAGCATCACTGGTCTTTTTCAGTGCCTCCTCAAACTCTCCCGCCTTCTCCACTGGCAACGGGTCATCGGTAGCTACTTTTGCTAAGACTCCGGCCAGGGCTTCGAGCGGTCGAGATCCTGGCATCATCACCGCCACTCGCATATGGTCTTTTCCCGGCAATGGCCGCCGCGCTAGTTCAGGGATAAACCCCGCCCGAGCCAGCGATGACTTACCGCACCCGGAGGGTCCTAAAATCAGCAGAATTCGAGGAGCCGCATTGTTTCGCCCCGACTGTTCAACCAAATCATGGAAACGCTGCCAAAGTCTCTCGATCTGGGCTTCTCGGCCAAAGTAACAATCAGCGTCACTCTCCTTAAATGCCGCTAATCCTTTGTAAGGATTGGGTCCAATATTAGTAGCAGTATCGGATGTAGCCTCTTCACGTCTCTGCTCTGTGGCTTGCTGAATGACGTAGATGGTATTACCGTCGCCTGAAACGATGGCGCTTCCAACTGCACGATCTTCAATGCGGATACTCCGGTTGGAAGAGGGTTCGGTCATTGCAGTGAATGGATATCAGTCTTAGGCAAAGAGCTTTCGATAATTTCTTAGGTTAATGACTACAGGGCTAGCCCCACCAACGACAGTAGCCTATAGCTATGCTCTCCCAGCCACCCCGCAGTAGCCTCTACATGAGGTCGTAACTTGTCAATGGCCTCTGCAAACCCAGAGAGGTTCCGTGCATAGGTCAGTCCAGTTTCAAGGGTAGTCGCCACTACGCTTTTGTCCGGATTGGGTTTACTGGATTCTTGCTCCAGCTTTTGGGCAACGCCAGTTACAACAGGGTCGTTGAAGCTAGCCAGAAGGGTTTGCAAGGCTTTTAGTTCTGTTTGGATATCAACTGTTTCAGGTTGGGGTAAGGAAGCCTGTTGGAACTTTACGGAGACGGTATTATTGTCGCCAGTGACCAGGGCGCTGCCCGTGACATCACCACCAATATGCACAGAGCGACCAGAGTTCGTAGTTTCGTTGGCTGACATGGATTTAAGAGTAGAGTGAATCCGCTGAAAAAATTGTACGGAAAATCTTTTTTCTCGGATCTTTTGGGATTTTAGTTGATTACCAGCTTTTTGTACGAAGATCTTGCCAGCTTTAATTCTGGTAAGGCTTGACTAGCTGCCGCCGGGGACAACTATTCCACTGTTGAGCGATAGGAACAAACCCCTGATAGGCAAGTGATTCAGGCCTAAATCAGAGACTTCGTCTGGAACGGTGAGCTGGACGGCGGCATCAGTCTTTGAGAAAACTGGCACACTCAAGCATAGTCCAAAAAACAGGCCATTTTTCGAGAAACTGCCACAAGGTATATTTACTTATCCCACTGAGTCTAACAGCTTGCAATCGCACCCAAGTAAACTGAACAGTCTAGTAGACTACATATAAACTCCCTTATCTGACTTACGGCCTTGGGGTTTTCGGCATAACCTCTCGAAAAGGTATATTCCAGATTGAAACAGTGGGGTCTTACTGTGGTTTTGAGTAAATTGATTTCCGCCGAATCCCTTTGATGAAAGGAGTTTGAGCTATTTGTTTGATGTTCGATAATCGAAATAGGGGATCTCTCCTTGAGATGGCGTCTATGCCTCAAAGTGGCTCAGACAGTAGACTGACAAAGCGATCACATACCCACGCAAGCAGAAGGACAATGAATGGCTGAAAACCATGATATGAAGGCGATATAACCGTAATTAGCACGTATTGTCTCACAATAGGAATTTATCGTCTCAAAGTGGAATGAACCCTTTCGAGGGGACCTGCAAAAAACCCCATAATCGAAATAGGGGATCTCTCCTTGAGATGGCGTCTATGCCTCAAAGTGGCTCAGACAGTAGACTGACAAAGCGATCACATACCCACGCAAGCAGAAGGACAATGAATGGCTGAAAACCATGATATG
>JASJDH010000253.1 GCA_030065175.1 Leptolyngbyaceae cyanobacterium MO_188.B28
GATATCGACGCTTGAGTAAAGACTATGAGGTGTATACAGAGAGCAGCGAAGCCATGATTTATGGGTCTTTCATTCGTCTAATGGTTCGTCGACTAGCGGCTTAAGATTTAGTTTATAAATCAGCTCTGAAATATAGAAAATGAATGGTCCGCTTTAATGGGTATGGTGTATTGCATTTCAGAAGGATCAGGTAAGCCCCCAAAACTGCACCCAGCGAATCGCCGGCGCCGTTGAAGAAAGCTGCAATCAATGAATGATATAAAGCGGTTTCTGGTTCTGTGGTGAAATATGCCCAGATATTGCCCGCAAAAGCACCAATAAAAATGCCTGGCCAAAGCCGAAATCCACGGTAAATGATAGCTACGACGATTATTCCGGACGGAATCCATATAGGAGTGACATTTCCTGGCGGAATCGCAAATAATTGTCCAATTCTGGCGGTTACGAAGTACAGAAAGGCCAGAAGTATAATATCCCTCCATAGCAGCGCGGGATTTTGTGAATACATAATCAATCGGCCAAGATTGAGGAGCTTCTGTTACACTCAAGCGTATTGCTTTTGGTTTTTGTCAATCAGATTCTAGTAGAAATTTCACTATTTTGCCCGCTACTGGCACAGTAACGACATTGGTCGAATCCCATTATCGTCTAACGCCTCGGTTCACCCGTTTCAGATAGCTTTTCAATTCTAACCAGAACTCTCCGTTTCATTGAGTGCAAGCGGATAGGTCGGCAGCGATCGCAGAGGCAGGAGAAACAGCCATAGTTCTGCGCAGCAAAAATGCTGGGTTTCCTTGCGTCAACCCAGCCTACAGCGATGTGCGATCGCGCTGACTTCTATCCCAAAGAAATTTCCCGTCCTCGATGGATGTCCCTACTTTTTGCGGATTGAAGCCCCATGAACGTCACTGTGCTCTGAGCCTGTATAGGGGTGACCACCAGGCGCACTCACAGATGAACTATCGATGGTATTGGTTGTTCGTAGGACACCCGCCAGCCGACCAGATGCACCGTCATCCAGGATTTCGATAATGCCGACACCAGGGCAACTCCCCTGAGCGGCATGGGTGACAGAGACAGGGACTGGACCCCGTAGAGCAACAACCATGTACTTGCCATCGGGTGTCGTTTCCAGGAGATCTGGCGCAGGATCATTGCTGGGTAGATTGTCATCATCCGTGACAGAGACGGCGGCGCATACGCCTAACCCATTGCCCTGACCATCGGCGGAAGTTAGGTCGTACGTCGTACGCTCCAATGTGGATGTATTAAACACCTCCACATTGTTTTGGATGCGATCGACTGTATGGACATGGGAACCTGACAAGGTAAGCGCCATCCCGTGAGAATCTCGACGAGTGGTGATATCTGGCAGTTGCCCCGTAGTATTGGCCGGATTATCGCTCAGATTCCCAATCGTAGCTGTATTGGTTAAATCCTTGAAAACCATAGTGGGAGCAGGAGTATTTGGGGCGTTCGAAGTGGTTCCAAACAATGAGTCATCAAGGGTAAATAGAGTGAAGGTTGATTGTTCAGCGCCTGCTCCAGACGCCGAAACCCCCGCATTCAACCACATCTGATCGCCAGCTTGCACACCGCCACAGCCAGCCCCGTTAATCACCTGGTTGTCGTATTCGCCAACAATGGTCATTGGGGTGGTTTTAGTATTTGCAACTAGCAGACCGCCCCCTCCAAAAGTTATGTAGGCATTATCATTTTTGGAAACAATCGGGCAGATAATGACATTGTTGACGCGCCCTCCCTGTTCACCACTAGGACCGGTCTCACAACCATTTTCTTTGCAAAAGCTCTGAGGGGTCAGCTCACCAAAGGCATTCGCGGTGTCATAGCTTCCGGAAACGCCGCCCAACATAGGATTGCCATGACTATTCATACCGAGATAGACTTTTGCGCGATCGCTAATGGCCATATCCTTGCCGACGCCCAACGCCGCCGATTGGTTGAAAACAGCATCAATAATTTTGCCGTCTTCATCACGGGCGACATCGATCCGTTCCAGCACCTTCCCATGCAGATTCGCCACCAGCAATGCGCTACCATCACTATTCCAAAACGACATATGCACCGAACGGCCAGCATTGGTGCCAGTCACCCGGAACAGGGCGACGGCTTCCTTGGTCTCTCCGTCAATAATGCCCACATAGCCGCCGCCTGGTGAGAACAAATTGGCGTTCATATATTGGTTCTGGGGATCAGGCAGCATCCCATGTAGTCGGCCAAAGGTTGTACCGAGGCTATTACCTGTTGGGCCGTTATCGTCGTACTCGATCAGGCTCGACGGAAACACCTCATAGACATTACAGGGACCATCGCCAGGGCGGTTTTCGCCATCACAGCCAAGGGGTTCAGCAACCTTGCCAGTTGTGAGTTGTCTCTCAACATCTTTGCTGTCCCATACCCAAATCCAGCTACCGCTTACGCCACGCGATTCAACACCCGCGACTGAGTTGGACTGGTCCGAACCCCAGATTTCATAGTCATGCTCATCATGGTTATCGGCTGACGCCATATTGATTGCTAATAACCCCGCAAAAATGGCGGCTCCAGCTGCAGTTGCTTTGCGCATGAAAGTTAAATGTTTCATTTTACGTTCCTTTTTTATTGGGGGCTATCCAGTGGTGTGAAGTCGGGTTAAGCAAAGTAGCATTATCTTACGAACTAAAATTATCTTACGAACTGAAATATGCGCTTGGTTTCGAGGAGAATATCTAATCGTTTTAAGAGCCTATTTGAAAAGTTTGGCAGGATCCTACTATTTTACGTTAAGCACCTCAAGGTATTTAGCAAAACTTTTCCAAGCCCCCTACTGTGAAAGACGGGCTTCAGCTTAAAGCGGGAAATAATCGCTGAGCAAGAAGTCAGAAGTCAGAAGTCAGCTATAGACTGGATTCTGACTCCTGACTTCTGACTTCCAGCTTCTTTCTCAGCTAGATTATCCTGGCTTAAATGGGACACTCTTCCCAGTATCGAGAATAGAGAAATATTTTTCTTCGTTGCAGCGACCTCAATTAAGAGTGCTCAGCAAAAGGCGCCATTGCACCATCTTCCCTAAAGGAAAAAACGGTATAGGGCTCGACATAGTCTCCAGATTCCATTCCGGGAGAGCCAATAGACATTCTCGGAACGGCAACGCCAGCGACATCTGATTTAGTAGTCAGCAAACGCTGTACATCCTCAGCTGGGACACGCCCTTCTACCACATAGCCATCAGCAATTGCGGTGTGGCAAGAGGCCAGGTTTGCCGAAACGTCGTACCGCTGCTTAATTGCCGTCATATCTTCGGTGATTTTATCCTTCACATGAAAGCCTGCTGCTTTCATATGCTCAATCCCAAACCGCAACAGCCGCAAGTGGGACTGCGAAAGACTACGAGTTCGCTGGTTAATGTCACAAACACGGATATTCGCATTACAAGTTTTCGGTGAGATTATGTACGAGGATTTTCCCTAGGCTCTCGATCAACCAAGCGCACCTGATTTTCTTTGACAACAACAGTCACTAAGGCCAGAGAACGTCTGGCGGGTCCCCGATTCACTCGCCCCAGGGAATCGAAACGGGACCCATGGCAGGGACAGACAAATTCTTGTCCAGCCTGATCCCAGTTCACCGTACACCTGAGATGGGTGCAAACTGAGCTAATTGCGTAGGAAGCAATCTTGGGTTCCTCTTCAATAACCAGGTAGACCTCTTTTCTGAGGCCTTGGGCCAGCAGCCGATCCCCGGTGTCTGCCTGAGCAAGAATAGTATCCGCCTGGTAAGGATTGTCCGCCTCATCCAGGGCTTGAACACCTGGCAAATAATCGTCACACTGGGAATTATGGGGATAGGTTAAACAAAAGTCATCTAAATCAACGGCTCTAGACGTTTTAGTCAGGGTCCACAGCCAACTGATCGCGGTTGTAGCTAGACCACTGCCAATCAAATATTGTAGAAACCGTCGCCGTTTAAAGAATCGCTGAGTAATCATTTTCCGATGGTGCTGGCAAATGCTCTTGGAATAGATGTGCTTGGATTTGTTCAACTAGCCATCAATCAGTGGAGAATCAGCGGGAAGCATAATAGCGCTAAGAGAAATGCGATCGCATTCTCCAGCAGATAGCAATTAAATTGATGTCAAAACTTCAGACCAAGCTGCGTAGATACAACATATTCCCTATATAAATGAGCATAACAAATGAGCATAACAAGGAATAGTCAGTAAACGAGCACTCTACAATGCCCTAGGCCTTGCTCTCCTTTGTTGAATGGTGACTTGACATGATTCCCCAAAAAATGATATAAAACGGTTGTTCGTTTTTTTGCCCCAATGCCTAAGCTTTCCGAGCAAGACCTACAGGCTCGTCGTGACCAAATTTTGGCGGCGGCAATCCGATGCTTTTGCCGCTTAGGCTATCAAGGCACAACCATGCGAGACATTTTTACAGAGTCTGAATTGAGTGCAGGGGCTGTTTATAACTACTTCCGCAGCAAGGAGGAGATTATCCAAGCGGTGGCCGAACAAACCCGCGCTGTTGACCGCGCAAACCTAGAACCGAAGGACCTATCGCCTGAATCAGCTGTTGCTACGCTTCCTCGGTTGATTGAGTTGTACTTTGGCGACTTGGAGGCAGCTCGACAAAGCGGTATGGCTCGTATGGAGGTTTCTCTGATTAACGAGGCCGCCTTTCAAGGCAAAGTCGTGACAGCCCTCAAAACCAATCGCGCCGAAGTGCGCAAATCCTTGACGCAGTTTGTCCGATACTACATGGCTGGAGCTATGCCCGAGACCAATATAGCGCCGGAGCATTTAGCGGAACTGATGTTTGCCGTTCATCAAGGGCTAATGATTACAGCGGCCCTTGATGAAGAGGTTGATATCTCTGCTGTCGCTGCGTTACTGCCACGGATACGCTTCTAAGCGATAAATTCATTAATTTCCGTCTCATAAAAGTTCTTTGTAAAAAATAAAACGGAGGTTCGATTTATGAAATCTGCATCTAATATGAGTCGTGAAGCCCCTGTCATTAAACATCAGAGTAGAAAAGTCCCCATGCTGAAACGCTTCTTGATAGCAATCTCCTTATTGGGGTGCGTTTTCACGACTGGAAAGGTTGCGTTCAAGACAGAACCAAGCTCACCTCCCCAAGTTGCGTCTACAGCGTCTGATATTCGCGCCTATACGCCAAGATTCAATCGGGCAAAGCCAGTCATTGCAGTCGTTGGGGAGAACTCTTCCACCGAAGTAACGGACTACGTCATTCCCTATGGCGTTCTATCCGAGTCAGGCGTTGCACAAGTATTCGCGCTGTCGACCCAGGAAGCGCCCATTCAGATGCTCCCCGCCCTCCGAATTGAGCCCCAGGCAACGGTTTCAGAGTTTGACTCGCAATTTCCAGAGGGGGCTGACTATGTTATCGTGCCTGCTGTTGTTCGCAAACAAGATCCGACGTTACTTGCATGGGTCAACAAACAGGCAGAGAAAGGCGCAACCATAATAGGCGTATGCGATGGCGTTTGGGTGCTGGCGAATGCAGGCCTGCTCGATGGACGGAAAAGTGTTGGGCATTGGTTTTCTTTTAAAAGCCTGGAAAGTAAGTTTCCTGAGACTGAATGGCTCCGAAATACTCGTTATGTTGCTGATGGGAACGTCATCACCACAACCGGGGTCACTGCATCGATCCCGATCTCGGTAGCCCTGGTGGAAGCGATCGCAGGTCGAGATCAAGCAGCCTTACTTGCCCAGAGGATTGGCATTCAGAGCTGGAGTGCAGAGCACCAAAGTGAACCATTCAAGCTGAGGGCAAAACACATCTTTGCGGCTGCCGTCAACTGGCTGTCATTCTGGTCGCATGAAGATATTGGCATTCCCATCAACAATGGAGTTGATGAGATTTCATTGGCGCTGGTTGCGGATATATACTCACGGACGCTGCGCTCAAAAGCATTCTCACTGTCTCCCTCTGATGATCCTGTGACCACCAAGCGTGGCTTGGCGATTTTACCCGATAGGGTCCAAAGCGCAGAAAAAGCAGTCGATCGCACTGTCGAGCTGCAAAAGGATCTGCCGCCAACCTTATCGCTTGACAGGACCTTACAGGAGATTAAGCAGTTGTATGGCTCTGGCTCTGCTGCATTAATCACCCTGCAGCTTGAATATCCTCCTGGTTAAATTCACAAATCCTACCTCCCGAACCAGCTGCTGACCTTGGTCTGTCAAGATTAATCGAGCATAGGCTTCTCCAACCTGTTGATCTATCTTGCCGTCCTTTTTCACAATTACAAAGAGGCGGCGGCTGAGGGGATAATCTCCACTTTTAACCGCCTCAAAATTTAATTGGTTTCGCTGGTCTGGACAAGCCTCAGGCAATACCAGCGGCTCTTGATAAGAGGGAACAAACGACTCGTTTGAATTTCTGGCAATGGGTATGGGTTTGGTTGAACACTGGGGAAGCACTTCTGGAAACGATGCGTAATAAATACCGCCTAAGTTATCGGCAACTTTCCGCAGTCCCTCAGTAGTATCGTCAACCAACTCAACCTTACTGCCTAATTCCTCATTTACGAGAACAGTTTCGATAAAAGATGTAGGGGTTCCCCCCACTTCTGGAGACCGGGAGTAAGGCATAATCGGAACGTCTGGGCCATTGACCTGACTCCAATTGGTAATTCTCCCTGTATAGATTCCCCTGAGTGTGTCGATCGTTAATCCAGGAATATCTAAATCAGGGTTGACTGCGATCGCGATATCGGCAATTGCAACTGCGATTTGTTCAAGCCTAACCCCTCTCTGTTTGGCTTCTTCGTGTTCCTCCGGATTCAGGGGACGAGACGATAGAGCAAAAGCTAACTGACCATCTAAAAGCATCCTGATGCTCGTGTCCGACCCCGGGAATCCTACAACTGGCGGCATATACCGGAGCTGAAAATCTGGCCAAGCAGTTTCAATCAAAGGTTCTCCCTTCACCCGTAAAGGATCCCAAGTTGTACTGCCTCCGTAGCTAAACAAGCCTGCTGGCACGTCATCAACCTCTGTGAAGCGGCTGACAGAGACAAATGCCCAGCTCTCATCACCCCCTGAAGAATTAGCCTGGGCTCCTCTAGATGGATTGGAAGGGGTTGGAGAAGCGGTTTTATCTAAAGTTTCATCTATACTTGTTTCACCTAAATTGGCGAAAGGGGATCTGAAGAGCAACCATAGTCCTCCTAATAGCCCTCCTACCATAAGGAATAGGAACAGGATAAATAATACTGTGAACCAAAGTTCCTTTTTTTGAGGCATAAATATCTCCGTTTATATAACACAAGATGTCTTTAATTAGTAGGAATTCTTTTCTTCACCAAACATGATTTTTAGAATCAACAGAAACCATTCACTATCCGCCAAAGCAAACCATATTCCTAAACACGCTTCTCGCCTTACCCCCCTTTATCCCGGAGCAAATAAATACTACAGCCGCTGAAGATGAAGAGGAATCGACTAGAGTATCATCGTTGAATGGAACAGCACCATCAGAAAACCCGTCAACAACTTAACGAGGAGAGGAACCGCCGCCACGACCAAGAATAGACTGAAGAGCCCGCCCATCCCAAAGACTGCCGCGTATTCGTTCTTATCCCCTACCTTAAAAGACCAAGCAGTGACACCCAATTCGATTGTTTGAACAATCAGATATATCCAGACCATGAGTTGACCTCCTCAAATAGTGATTGAGGAGAGATGGCGATCTCTCCTCAAAGATGGTTCGAAGCTCACAGGTTTCCCATCTAATGGGACAGGTAAACACACCGCTGACTACGGTCAAGTGGTCAGCCAGAAAGATGCTTTCACTATCTATGGGATGCTGTCCGCAATCATCTTTATTGGCGTAAAAGCAGCATGGCTGCCATAAAATGACACACGAAGTCTAAAGTGTTATGCTCCAATGCTTTTGAAAATATTTTCAGCATGGAGATTGCCTCAATGTCCTCAATATTCTCCTTCCCTAAAGTTGGTCATCAACCATGACGACAGGGGCTACAAGCATAGTGCTTTCCTCCACATCAGTCTGCCCTTCCTCACCCGATGCGACAGTGATACTGTTGTCGGCGGTTAGTATGCTATCCCCACCTACCACCGTCTCGGCTGCAGCGCCCGACTCAATGATAATGTCACCCCCGGCAGTCAGTGTGCTCTCTTCTTTGATTTTGGTGACGCCACTCAATCCTGAGGCAATGGTGATGTTGTCTCCAGCAATCAACGTAGTTTCTTCTTTGACCTCGGTATCCCCTTCCCCCTCATCTTTGAGACCAGAATTTAAGGTAATGTTGCGTCCAGCCTCCAGCATGGCGCTCTCCCCAATCTTCACGCCAGCATCCTCCTCTGGCCCCAGTAGGATAATGTCTTCCCCTGCGTCACTCCTGGTTAAGTCAACACAGTGACTAGCGGCATGACCGAGTGCAATAGTAGACATATTTTTTTCTTCCTGAACTTATAATACTTTGACTATCAATCTGAACCATTAAAGGAATATACTCGATACGATTTGACAGCTCAACCAACCCTTTTTTAATGTCTGGAAAACTCAGTTTTAGCTCATCCCGTTAGTTTCTACTATGCCATCTAAAAATGAAATCACGATGAAAAAGGGGGTAGACATTTCAATAAACTCTAAACTCTTGCTACTTAATGCTTCTAGCCTTAGCGTGAGGTTTGATTTGACAACTCATTTATTTCCATATCAGAAATAAGTGTCGAATTCTGACACTTCCCTTTAGAGCTGCGTCAGTGCAGTTGAGATGATTTTCTCAGTTTGAGGAGTATGTACGACAATTTAGCAAAGGGAAGGGAACAGGGTGTTTTGGGGTAGGAGACTAGCATCGTTGTATTTTGACAGGGATAGGCAAGTGTATTCCTCTTAGCGCAGCCTCTGTGTTTAATCGCTGTATCGCCTTGTAGTTGCGTTCATCTTTCAGCGAAAAGATGCAACAGTCAATCTCTTGCGATGCTTTTGTCTGAATAAAATCAACAAAATCATCCAAACTCCAATCGCAAACATCTACAATATGCTCAGTCTGGAACTTAACCTTTTCCTCTGACTTTTGAGTAAAGAAGACCCCGATTTCATTACTTTTCTGTCCATGTTTCCGCGCTTCCTTGCGCTTTCTTACCATCATTTAATCCTCCTATTTCACTCCAGTTGTGAAGCGTTTTTCTTCAATTCTTAAGTAATCGGTTTCAACTCAGCGTTTAACAATCCGCAGCCTCTAAACGCTTGCATGAGACAATAGGCTTGTTGAGTATAAAGAGGCAGTTCTATCTTTCCCGGCAGGGCTTCCATAAAGGCTTTCGCTTTGGACAAACCACAGCCTGAAATGATATTCAGGATATAAGCCGCCTTATTTGTCAGTCTCCGGTTAAGTGGGGATCCTATCTTTAAATTCCAATGTCGTGGCGGCTTGATGTCTCCACGCTCAATCTTTCTAAGACTGTTGATGGACGATAAAACAACCAGGCGATCTCCCGGTCGCAATCTCTCAATGTCAGAGGGGATCAAACTCTTGGCGGGCATCCCGACCAATCTCCCAGCGGCAGTTTGATAGAAAATCGGAATGACATCATAGCCGTAAGACACCTCGGCCAACAGTTTTCCCACTAGAGTGTCGGCGTCCGTAATGTGGTGCTCCGTCACTAAGATGATCCGACCATGGAGTGGAAAGAAGCCCAAGATTTTTTCGCCAAAAGCAGCGGCTATATAAGCTTGGGCGGATAGGACATCAGGGTGGAGTGCGGTGGCGCTGGGCAGTAAAGCGGTTAAATTTTCGCTCAAGCATTGATCCTGAGTACGGATAACCAAGCCAAGTTCTCGCCCTGTGTTTCTAGCTTTCTCAGAGGCGATTAGGACTGCCTCTAGATTCAGAATTTGGTCATCTGTGAGTGCAACGATACTTTTTGCTTGAGCCAGATTGACTTTTGTCAACGTTTGGTGGATGTCGCCAACCAGCAGCGGAATTTCGGGAAAGAGGTCACGATTGCTCGGATGCGTCGTGAGCGCAACAAAGGGTTGTTTGAACTCCTGCATTAGAGATGCGACTCCCCTACCAATCCGACCCAGCCCAATCACCACCACATGACCTTTCTGAGGAATGGGCCGACGCTTTCGCAGCAATTCAAACAGGGAACTCAAGAGTGGCTTAGCCACCAGTCCGAGAGTCCCTAAAACAACCAGCGTACTAACTATGCTAATCAGCAAGGGAAACAACTCGACCCACCACGGGACTAAATTGGCCTGGGGCGCCCCAAAAAGATCTCCATATCCGCCGAGTAGCAAGATGACGCTAGAGAAAACAGACTGCCGCCAAGGGAGTCCAGCGCCATATTTCAACAAAAGAGTTCCAGCTAGCTCCAGGCAGAAGGCCATGACAAGACCCATAAATACCGTCTGGCGAATTTGCTTGGCATGAATCCATTGCCAAAGGTTTCGCCGCCATTGGAGTTGAATAAAACCTCGAAAGAACCGCCAAAATTGCTTTGAGACGTTAGTAGAGGGAACTGAGGCTCTCATAGCCGCAGTATCGGTTGCTTGGATCACCTCAACATAGGTAATCCAATCTCCTGCTTTCACTTTGGCGTCAGACCGCCAGCGATGGAACACGGGTGAAACATCCATGACAGGCGGATGGGACGTTTCGGAGGAAATTGCGGGATGTAATGTGAGTAAGCGATAGGGGGTTCGCCCAACGGGATAAGTCGGAAAGCGATCAAACCGAGAATCGCCTGACTTCACCTGCCGCTCTACGACCCGAAACTGATGTTCATCAATGCTGAAAGCGCCTATTGCGCCATTGCCCAAACCGGCTACCGCAAAGGCTGTAGCGGAAAGTTCGGCGGCGTCTAGGGCGGCGCAATTAGTCAATTGTCGCTCCAGAAGTCGATTTAGACTTGGGCGGGAGGATCGGACCACCAACCGCATCAATGGATTCAGTCGGCGGGCGGCGAACGCGGCTTCGATATTAGCATTCTCGTCATCGGATAAGAGTAGAATTGAACGACAGCGCCGGATCCCAGCTTGCTCTAGAATCTTGTCATCACGGTAGTCTCCAATGATCAGTGTTGGCTTCAGTAAGCCGGGGGCAGTAACATTCGTCAATTTTTCTGGGAGAACTTTATCAATGGCGGTGATGCGAATGGGACATGCTTGGGAGGCAAACTTCTGCAGATTCATCACGCAGCCTTGGCCTAAACTTCCTAGGCCATAGACGATGAAATAGTCTGTGGCTAAGCAATCTCTGGTGTTAGAAGGAGCGTTCAATAAAGTACTTGCTGTTTCATTTGGAGCAATGGATTGAATATCCTTACAGCTTTTCAGCATCAATCTATGAGGTCTATTTAGCGCTCAATACACACGACAACCCACTAATAACAACGGTTTGAGCTGTGCTATTACTTCTGGAGCATTATCCACTTACCTTCTGATCTGCTGGGGGAGGCATTAGCTCGGCAGTTGGAAGACGTTATCCACTTTGGCTCCCTCTGATGGGTTGACATCCAGGTCACTCAGTAATGACAACTTGTCGGCCTTCAACTATGTTTTCCCAGCGGGGCTGCTTTCCTAAACCACTTGGATGTTCGTTGATTAGGCTTATCTAACCCATAAACCTCTATCCCCCTTTCCACGTTTTTGATCTCACCCTGATGGGTCTTGATTCAGTATTTCCTCCATTAGTTGAGGCAAGCGATCAAGAACATTTAGGCCAGGGCTGTCGTGAACTTTTGCCGTCAACCTTTTCTGGGTTAGCCAGGTTGTCAGCGTCTGCAAACTCACCTCTTGGGGCTGGAGCAGATCGAGCAAACCCAGTCGCCGCCAGTGTTCAATCTGGATCTGTTGCTCTTTTTGGAATGGCTCTCGTGGCACAATCAGGGCTCGCTTCTTGAAGGAAAGCATTTCACAAGTTGTGTCATATCCCCCCATTGAAATCACCCGATCTGCTCGCTCTAACAGTAACGTGGGTTCCGTCATATCATCCAGCACTTGCAGGCGAGGGTGCTTTGCGGCGAATTTATGCAATCTTTGCCGCTGTTCTGAGGTCATGAGTGGACCCGTTAAAATTACGCCATTGGTTTCTGGCGGCATCTCAGCCTGGGCGAAGGCTGTAGCCAGATCTGCTCCGTCCTGTCCGTCGCCCGCCATGCACAGCACCAGTTCACCAGGGGGAAGATCCAGGTCTAACGGCGCTTCTATGCTCTTTGCTGCAGCATACTGGATCCATGACCGCCGATCTAAATAGCCTGTGTAGCGAATTTTGGCGGCAATGTCATGGGAAAAGCGATACGCATAGGCAGTGTTAGTGGGATCTCCATAGATCCAAACCGCGTCATAGTAGTTCCGGATTGTCTCCTCATTAGCAGAACGGTTCCAGTCACACTGTGGAGCAACGGGTGCATCTAAGGCGTCGTGCAACCCTAAGATGCACCGAGTACGCCCTTGCGTGCGCAAAAACTTCAGGGTGGCGTCTAGCTCTAGCATCACACCCTGTGGAGCCTTATCTACAATCAGGACATCGGGTTCG
>JASJDH010000254.1 GCA_030065175.1 Leptolyngbyaceae cyanobacterium MO_188.B28
CGGAATACATCACACTTTTGGCGGAATGCAAGCCCCCCAGGGCTTGCTTAGTCGCCTGGTTAATAATGCGATAGTACTCAATCGACGATTCCCAACTCATCCCGCCTATCAGCCCAATCGTCTTCATAGAAGCTCCTCTGTTATGCTTGCCGACAAGGTAGCCGGACTTGCACCATCGTACCGACACTAGGGGCGCTATTGATATTGAGGGAGCCTCCATGCTGTTCGATAATGGCTTTAGTAAGTTTTAAACCAACGTTGGGGCGTTGATTAGAAGACTTCTTGGCATTGGCCATCGCCCGTTCAATCAACGGCCTTTCAATCCCCGTTCCATCGTCGGCGACTTCAATCAGCAATTCGGGCGATTTGGCTGTCTGAGTGTCTAAGGTGGCTCGGATCCCTAAATGTCCGCCCTTTTCTGGTAACGCAGCCAGGGCGTTCCGGATCAATTCGCCTAAGGCTTCGCGCAACTTTAGTCGGTCAACAACGGCATTGTCCACCTGTGGGGTAAGACACAGTTCAAAGCTAATGTTGCGGTTGATAAATTCATCATGGAACCGCAGCAAAATCTCGTGCAGGAGGGCTCGGATATCGGTCAAGGCCAGATTTAAATCCAGCGGAAACCCAAACTCCGTCACCCGCATGACCACCTGCAATAGGGTATCCACTTGCTCCAAGAGGGTATTCTTTTGAATGACGGCGACGGTGTCACCGCCCTGTACATCATCTTTAGAGAGTTGTGAAACCTGCGATCGCAACTGCGACACCAGCGTATGCAAGGTCAATCGAGAAGGCGCATCGTTCCAATCCGGCTTGTCGAGCAAACCCTGAATATCATTGGGGATAATCTTTTCGCTAGCCAATTCCATCATGTGCTCTCGATTGAGAATCGACTCCATCATGCGATTGAAAGCACGGTTAATCGCCCCCAATTCATCCGTACGTTCTTCATCTAAACGAAGTTTAAAATCACCCCGTGTCACCCCATTCAGCGCCGACTCCGTTTCTTTCAACGGGGTGAACAAATCGGCCGATAGGTAAGCCGCCAACAATAAAACCAGTGACAGAATGCCAAACGCCGAAATCATCAGCACAAACTGAGCAGTTTGACGCGTTCTTCGGGTTTCCGCCAGAATAATCTCGCGATTCCGAAGGTCCGACTCCACCGCCTCCACGGTGACTCGCTCAAAGGTGGGAAAATTAATCTCTTCCAAATCATTTTCTATCAGATCAATCGCCGCTTCTTTCTGGCCCGCCGCCATTAGATCAAAAATCGCTCGGGCATCTCGCACCAGGTTGCCATAAGCATCTCTAACCTCGTGTACTTGGCGTCTTTCAGACTCATTATGGGCTAGATCCTCCCAACGCCTGAGGAGTCCTTCAACCGGAGCAAGCACCTCTTCAAAATCTTCGCGGGCGTGTTCATCCTCCTCCACGATTTCATCTAACAACTCCTTCACCGCCCGAAAAGTCTTCGACTTCACATCCAACACCAACAGACTCCGATGATAATGCTCCTGGAGCTTATCTTCACTGTTCCCCCATTGCGCGATCGCCCAGCCAGTCACCCCGCCGCTCGCCAGAGCAAGGAGCGATAAACTGCCAAAAAGCGTAAATAGTTTCTTGCGTAAATTCATCTCAATGTAATTCTCACTATCTAAGTCAACCTAACGGCTGTCAACAAATCCCCTAGAGCGTCAACCCAACCCAATGCCAATACGTGTAATAGAACACCACAATCAATCCTAAATGAATCGGCATCATAACAGCGCTGAGGCGGAGCAAATCTGTTGGCTTATAAGTGCCGCCGTCTAGTCCCTGAAACATTAGGAGCGCCTTAGAGCTAACCGGGAACGTTAGGCAGTAGTCCATGCCTACGGTGCTCAGGAACAAGACTGCGATTGGATTGAGTTGCAAACTATTGGCCAGATACAGAATGGCGGGCACTAACGCCGCCGCCCGAGCGGTGTGAGAGGTCATATATAAATGAGAGGTTAAGGCGATCAATCCGAGAGAGATGAGAATCACAGGCTGCGATTCTGAATGGGCTAGACCACTGACCGAGAAGAGTTGATCAATTGCCCATTGCGCTGCGCCTGAATCAATCAAAGATTGTCCCAAGACAAAGGCTGCGCCGACAAAAATTACCAAGTTCCACGATACAGCTTTAACACCCTCTTTCCATTTCAAGACCCCTTGCCCCGGCAGCGTTAAGACTAAGGCTCCCACCATGGTGACCGTGGCAATCTCTAACCCATGCAAATCTTCGGTCAACCAAAGGGCGATCATCACAGCCACAACCACAAGCGTAAACCACTCTGGGCGAGAAAGCGGCTGGGGTTTAACGTGAGGAAACCGGAGTTTTGTCCGCAGGCGTTTCTCATCCAAAAATAAACGCATAATCACCCAGCAAGCGACAAGGCTAGCGACGACTCCGAACGGCAAACCATAAATAGCCCATTGGGTGAATGAAATCCGCTGCTGCGTGATTTGGTATAACAGATCATTAGCAATCAGATGCGAGCCCGCCCCTACCATAGCAACGATGGTGGACACCAGAATGATGGTGGGCATTAACAATGCAATGGCGCGGGTGATGCGGTGATCGCGAATCTCACCAGTAATACTGCGGAACACAGGAAGCATCACTGCGGCGCGCCCAGACGTAGACGGCACTAAAAATGACAATGGAATTAGAACCACAGTTAGCAACCAGAACATGCCGCTGACGGTTCGCACTTTAGACATGACTAATTGCGTCAGCCTGACCGCTAATCCCGCTTTCTGAACGGCGCCGCCTAAAACAAAAGCGCCAATCATCAGCCATACGACATCTGAAGCTAACGCATCGAATAACTTTTCTTGGGAACTCCCCCCCAGGAGAATTAGCGCCATAACCGTCAGGAGGGCGACATAATCAGCGGCAATGGAAGTGGTTGACCACAGAATCACCGCCAATAAGAAAGAAAACACAGCTGGACGCGCTGGATCTGGCAGAGAAACCGGCAGCTGAACCGCTATCCCAGCAATAATCACCAAGGTTAAAGGCAGGATTGCGTCAATTACCCAACGAAATTGTTGTCGCTGCAAACGGACGCTTAATGGTTGCTTAACTTTAAAGCTCGCCTGGCTTCTAGCATCATGTCCCGCTACACTCACACCATCAAACCGCCCCCAAAGGCTTGAGGAATTCGTGGAGTTGCTCAATTTTGCGGGAGAAATAGGAACTTTCATCATCGTCTCAGTCTTTCAAGTAAGAGTCGCCAACAATCCTCAAATTCAGTGAATGCACACTATCTTGTCGGCCAAGCGCATTAATTTAACGGAGACATCAGAACGACTGGAGGCATAGGTTTATCCGCTGCCTTTTTATATCCACCGCCTTGGCTTAATTTATATTTAACCCAGCCTTAATTAGATCCGTTTAAGAAGGAAGTGAGAAGCTTCTCATGATTGCACCAGGCAGGCCTTAATCGGCCCCAGTAGATAAAGGCGAAGCGCCATCGTCATGGCCACTCAGCTAGGAAATGGATGGATGGGGAGAGGGGATACGCAAGTTATAAATCCCCATTTTTGAGAAACGGTGAGAACGGAGGTTGTTTCTAGACTACTCGCTCCATAAGAATCTTCTCACCCATTATTTAAACAGGACTCATTAAGGGCAAGTTAAATCGAAATTAAGCGAGGAAAACGACATGGCTGATTGGGGGGCATCGCTTTTAAGAAACGGCGCAGCGCGCGCCCCAGATTCTAATTTGACATTAGCTCCGAGGAAAACTCATGACATTAAATATCTTGATTGCGCCCTCTGGATTCAAAGAAAGCCTGGATGCTGAACAGGTGGCCAATTGTATCGCCACGGGTTTGACGAATGTTTTGCCAGACGTGCAAGCTTACCAGGCCCCTTTGGTGGATGGCGGCGAAGGCTTTACCAAGGCGCTAGTCAAAGCGACTGGGGGAACCTTATTTCCCATCCAGGTAATGGGGCCAGTGGGTCAAACCGTAGAATCTCACTTTGGTTTTCTGGGCGGCGAGGGTCGTAAAACCGCTGTGCTAGAAATGGCGGCGGCGGCGGGGTTACGCTTGGTGCCGCCGGATATGCGGGACCCCTTAGTGACCACAACCTATGGCGTAGGTGAGTTAATTAAAGCGGCGTTAGATGCGGGCGCAGAGCGTATCCTAATCGGCTGTGGCGATTCTGGCACGAATGATGGCGGGGCGGGCATGGCCCAAGCATTAGGGGTCAAGTTGCTAGATGCTGAGGGGCGTTCGCTGGGATTGGGCGGGGGTGAATTAGCGCGATTAAAGCGCATTGACTTTTCACAGCGGGATCCTCGTCTGGCAAACGTGCAAATTGATGTCGCTTGCAATTGGCATAATGTTTTGTGCGGCCCTCGGGGGGTGGCGCGGGTGTTTGGCCCGCAAAAAGGCGCTTCTCCTGAAACAGTTGAGAAAATGGCGGCGGCGCTAGACCGGTATGCGGAAGTTATTGAAGCCGAGACCAGCGTAGATATGAGGGAGCTGCCGGGAAGCGGCGCATCCGGCGGATTAGGAACCGGCTTGTATGCATTGATTGGGGCCAAACTGCATCCCCGCTACGATATTGTCATGAAGTATTTAGACATTGACAATTTACTCTCGGAAGTCGATTTAGTCATTACGGCTGAAGGCTGTATTGATAACCAAACCCCCCATGGCAAAATCCCGGTTGAGGTGGCTCAACGCGCCAAACGGTATAATTTGCCCGTGATTGCTCTAGCGGGAACAGTGGGTCAGGGAGCCGAAATGAATCTGGATCACGGAATTGACTATTTCGCCAGTATCTTGGCTTCTCCATGCCAATTGAATGAAGCGATCGCGCAAGCTTCAACGCTCCTAACTAACGCCGCAGAGCAGGTGGCGCGTCTGCTGCTAGTGGGCCGACAGGTGAGACAATGCACCTTTACGGGATGGTAATATCCTGCTTAAAAGGGACTTGCATTGAAACAAAATCCTGAGCCTGTAATGTTTTGTGGAAGGAACAGTTAAATGATCGGTACAATCTTCACTTGCAAGTCCCCTAGCATTCTCATCGCCGAGGATGAATCCCGGTTAGCGACGATGCTAGCCAAAGGTCTCCGTAAAAATGGGTTTGAAACAGCGATCGCCAGCGATGGCGAACAAGCGTTGCAAATGGCCCAAAACGGGTGCTTTGATCTGCTGTTACTGGACTTAGGCCTGCCCATCAAAAATGGCTGGACAGTGCTCGCCGAGTTAAGGAAGCGCCATGCTTCGATACCGATAATTATTTTGACTGCGTTTGGAGACGAATCTGACTGTAGTGTTGGGTTACAACGGGGTGCGAATGATTATATGATGAAGCCCTTTCGGTTTGCTGATTTATTATCCCGAATCCGCACGTTTCTACAAAGATGAGCGTGGGCGCTTCACCATTGGCGCTCGCCAAGCAAATCGGGTAATGTAATATTGATTTCTCTAGGGAAGTTCTCAGACCGATTCAGCTCTCTCCTAATGGTTACAACGTCAGGGGGAGACTGAACAATTAGGAGGAGGGGTGATGCGTTTACCGGAAGAGCAAGAAACGGTCTTTCAGATCAACATCGTACCGATGATCGATGTTATCTTCGCACTTTTGGCTTTCTTCATTTTATCCACACTATTTCTGACTCGGGCGGAAGGGTTGCCGGTGAATTTACCCTCTGCAGTGACCGCCGAGCAACAACTGCAGACAGATATGACGGTCACAATTAATGTTCAGGGCGAAATTTTTCTAAATCGTCAGTCTGTCAAATTGGAAAATTTAAGAGCTGCGGTCCAAGCTGAGATGAAATCCGCTCGGCAGGCGCTGGTTACGATCAATGCCGATGAACGAATTAACCACGGCCGCGTGGTGGCGGTGATGGATCAACTCCGAACCCTTGAGGGTGTTAGACTCGGCATTGCGACTAAGCCAGAGAGTAACCGTTCCAAACCCAATTGACGATTTGAAGTAGCTGGCAAAAGTCAACGATACATTCAATTTGAAAAAGAGGTGACGGATAGGAAGTCGTTTAGCGATCGTCCCGTTCTTCTATCTTGCTCAGATATTCCCGATATCTTGGAGATAACCCATACCGAATGGTTCCATACCCATGTCCCTTGTCGGTTATTTCGAGGAAACCCATTAGACGAAGTGTTTCCAGTCGATAGTATGTCCCCTCATCTCCTTTAGATTTGTGCAGGAATCTTGCAACATCCTCCTCAGAGACATCTGGCTGCTGAGCAGTACTTCGCTCGATGAACACCAAAACATATCTCTGCCCCGCGAAAAGTTGAGCAAGTTTGATTCGAAAATTCCTTTCTAGTTCACTTATTTCCTCTGCTTGTGCGAACTTTTCTGATGTACCTTCACCGGATGGCAGGTTAGGGCAGGTTTTTTCATAGGGGATATCGGATCCCAAGAACCACAGCCATTCCCTTTGTGTTAGGTTGCGCTGCACCTTCTCGCAAACCATATCAGCAAGAATCTGGGAATCTACAATCCAACTCTGAACAGTGTTGTCGTAACTTCCCGACACCAGTTTCTTGCCATCAGCATAGAAAGCGACGGATGTAACACTTTGATCATGCCCCCTTAAAACAATCGGATCTTCATCGAGATGATTCAAATCCCACAATCTAATCGTTTTATCATAACTACCGGAAGCAAACTTTTGACCATCTGGGCTGAATGCAACTGAACCGACCCAAAAATTATGTCCTCCAAGCACTTTGAGGACTTTAGGTTCTCCTTCAGTTTGACTGAGATCCCATAATCTTACTGTTCGATCATCACTCCCTGAGGCAAGCATTTTGCTGTTCTGACTAAATGCGATTGACCAAACCCGAGAATCATGTGCAGCTATAACAATGGGATGAACGAAAGGATTTTCTAGAAAATCGGAACTAGATTTTTCATAAATCAAATCCCACGATAATCCCTCAGTTCTACGTAAATCCAATAGCTTAATGGTTTTGTCATCGCTGCCCGAAGCCAACATTTGTCCATCTGGACTGAAAGCAACTGATGTGGCGCTTTCACCTATATGGGTTTCCAAATTTTCGTGTTTCCAAAGGATTTTGCCGACGATTTTACCAGTAGAATCAGGAGATAGTAGATTCCATAACCGGACTGTAGCATCCTTTGACCAGCTACCTGACGCCATCCACCGACCATCTGGACTAAAGGCGACTGAACTGACTCCATGTTTATGACCTATAAGAATTTCAGGTTGTTGCTCGCGGTTCTGTAAGTTCCTCCATAGTTTTATGGTCTGATCTGCGCTCGCTGTCGCCAACATTTGATTATTTGGCGCAAAAGCGACTGCCATGACCTTTCCTTCATGTACTCCAATCACTTCAGGTTTTGCGTTTTGCTGACTGAGATCTTGCAGTCGAACTGTCTTATCCCAACTGCCAGATGCTAGCCATCTATCATCTGAACTGACAGCAACTGAGATGACGTTGTCATCATGTTCTCCAAGGATTTTAGGAATTGCTTCCGATGGGTGTAAATGCCAGAGTCTAATGGTCTTGTCCCAACTGCCGGAAGCTAATATTTGGTTGTCAGGGCTAAATGCTACTGCACTAACGCCAAAATCATGTCCTAAGTTAAGAAGTGTAGGCTTTTCAGTAAAGGAATTAACTTTCCATAAGTACACTGTCTGATCTTCACTGCCTGCAGCTAGCGTTTGACCATCTGGACTGAAGGCGATTGACCGGACACCATCCCTAGGTCCCTCGAATTTCTCTGTTTCCACATCTAGATGTTCGAGATATCTGATATCCCAGAGTCTAGCTGTCTTATCATCACTGCCTGAGGCTAACATCTGCCCATCTGGGCTGAAGGCAACTGAACGCACAATATCCTTATGACCTTCTAGAACTTTAAGAGAACGATCTGGTTGATGAATATCCCAGAATCTGACTCTCGCATCTTTACTGCCTGAAGCCAGCAGGCAGCCATTTTTTTCATCAGGGTTAAACGCAACCGCTCTAACAGCCTTTTTATGACCCCTAAGAGTTGCTATAAGTTGATTTTCTGATTGATTTTCTGGATCCCACAGTTTGATAGTGCAGTCATCACTACCGGAGGCTAGAATTGTTCCATTCCAGTTAAAGGCTACTGATGTAACACTTTTATCGTGGTTTCCTAGAATTCGGTTGGGAATATCAGGTTTGTCTAAATCCCGCCATAGCCGCACTGTGTGATCTGAACCGCCTGAAGCCAACATTTTGCCATCTGGGCTGAAGACTAGGGCATTAACATAACCATGCTGGTGTTTAAGGATTTGAGGTAGACAAGCATTGGGCTGACAACGAAGATCCCAAAGTTGAATAATACCGTGATAGTCAGCCGAGGCTAACAATTGAGGATTTTGGGGGTTAAAGGCGATTGCAGAAATACCGAAGTTGCCAAACTTATGCCCGCGTAGAATATTACTGAAATAGGGAATGCATAATGCTTCTCGTAAAGCTTCATCAATCTGATACAGAACTTTGTTGGGCTCTCGCTGGTAAAAGCGATAAGCTTGACGGGCCAGGAGAGCGGCTTTCTCATCTTGCCCAAGTTTTCGCTGACGTAGCGATTGAGCTGGCAGTCCTTTCTTAACAGCGAGGTTACGCCGATATTTCTCTTCGTCGAGCAAGTATTGCTTCCGCCACTCCAAAATTGGCTGGGCTAGGACACCGTGAAAGATTTCGTAGCACAATTCTGCCTCAGATGATTTGCTAACTGGCCGAAGGATACGTAGCTTTCCACTCGCCAGTTTCTCTAACAAACTTATGAGTTTTTTCTTGGGCCACCCTGTAGACTCCATTAAATCCGTTACAGGATAAGCAATCTTATTACCAGAAGGGGTTACAAGATATTGAAAAATCTTTGCGGCAGCGTTTACTGAAGCTTCCCCATCTTCTCGTCGCAATACTTTCATCTGTCGACTAAGATGAGCTTTAACAATCTGCTCTACACTTCCCTTGTCAAGTAATGTTTTAAGTCTCAGGGAGTTCGCCTGATTCTTATCTATTTCCTCTTCCCAAAGATACTCCATCACCAATTGTAAGTAGGGAGCTTCAATCTGTTTCGCTAACTCAACCCTGAATTCCTGAGGGATTCCAAGTCCATCACTCCCTTTAACAACCTGACTCACTTGGTCTATGATCACTTTAACCAAGTCTTCATCAATGTTGATTTGTTTCCCATGTGAAAGACGGTTATAAGTTTCAATGGGTTTAGAGATTGCATCATATGCTGACTTGGCGTCAAGATGCTTAACCCGTAAGTAATTATTAAATAGACTGGGAATGCTCGTCTTAAATCGATCGAGTTTTGCCAGAGAGTCCTCACGAATAGAAATAAGGAAATTAACAGGTAACCCAGGGTTATTAATAACGAGAGGTAATTCAGCAGCAAACGTTCCAGCTGCTTTTTCATTGGGATGATAAAGAAAGTATTCCTCAAACTGATCGAGGATGATAAACAGGTCGCCGCTTCCCTCTTGATCCCCGAGACGTTCCGTCCATATTTCTAAGATTTTATTAAGTCCTAGTGACGGTGGTAAGGGTTCAAAAGTTTTACCTTTCAAGAGGCTCTTGACGTCTTTTTCCACTTCTCTAATTAGATTTGAAAGGGGGACATCTTGCCAAGAATTGAATACGACCACAGCGAACTCAGGCGTACCGTATTCAGCTAGATTTTTCTTCGCATCCTGCATCAGGTGATAAGCGACACCAGCCCGCAGTAGAGAGCTTTTTCCGACGCCGCTTATGCCGTAGAGTAGTGTTAACCTCGTCGCCATCAAGTTATCTGCAATCACTTCCCACTCGTTCTCCCGCCCGAAGAAGAAAGGGGCATCAGCTTCAGAATAAGGCTGTAGTCCTTTATAAGGGGTATCAGGTAGATTTACATCAGGTATGCGACTATTTTCTCTACTCATAACCCTCATTTCCTTTATCAGCGATATCCCTCAACCTTTTGTTTAGCTCGGTGATATAATCTGCCAATGGGATATCGTGCAGAACTACGCTGTAACTCTGCCACAGCTTCTGAGCAAAGGGCTCTGGGTTTGATTGAATCGCCCACCATCTATATCTTTTCCTTGAAGTCAAATTCTGCCAAATGCGATGCAAAATGATTCGCTCATTCCAGTCGCCTAAGGGATATCCCAAAAACAACATAGTCGGTCTCTGAGCACGGAATTTTTTAAGTAACTTGGCTGGTAGTAAATTAGAGAGATCCCTAGAAACGAGATATTCAAGATAGTGCTCTTCAGTAATAACTAAACTTTCCCCCTCTGGAATTTGATCTGCAGTACCATAAAGTTTAAGAATGACGGGTCTTTGCTCAAACGAAAAACCTTCATATTGATTGGGATCTCGAATTTCTTGAAGGTCGCCATTTGGTCTGCGGTGAATAAATTTGTCCTGCTCTTGTGCATCAAGAGCATTGGAGTAAAATACCAAATCGAACGGCTCATTTTCATCTTCAAAAGCTTGTTCTAAGGCGCAGTCATAATTAGTGGTCACAATTAGCGGATAGGGTGGATAATACCCTTTGTCTCGCATGATGGCTGGCAGAGTTGCAAAGAACTTGTGTAATCGATTCGGCTGACAACCCAATGCAAGAAGGTGAAGTTTGTCATATAATTCACCCTCTTGGGTTAGATATGCGTATTGAGACAAGTATGGGAGGGATTCACATCCAACATCCAACCTATGTTTACTGATAGGAGCAACAAAGGTTTCAGCTAGGTATGCAGCAAGTTCCTTACCCGATGGCGGAAATGGACAACCAGGTTGCCAAGACTCTAGAGCTCCATTTCCTTGATTGGAGCGATCGCACAAATTTATATCTGAACCTAGAAAAGGCACAATTCGACCCTTAGTAATGGCTTTAATGAGAGATTCATAGTGGTTTTCTAAGATCCCTGATTCATCTACAGTTAAGGATTTTCTTTTAACTATAGTTTGACTTGTTAGAATCTGTGATTCTAGCTCACTCACTTCTGTAGCCTTATATTCTTGATAAATTTTTCTTCTTAAGATCGAATCCTGAGAAGTCGTATTGGAGAGAGTAATAAGAAGTTGTTTGTAAGCATCTTCTAACTGTTTAGCGCGTAATGCTGTATTAGTTTGTTTTACTGCTACAAGCTCCTCAAACGCGTATCGTGGAACGTATGGAATTTCATGATTAAGGAAGAAGTTAGATTCGGTTGAAAGTTCATCAGAAAGATATTCTCCAAAGAGCTGAGAAAATTTCTCTCGAAATGCATTGAGGATTTCAATTTGAGAAATCTGTTCAATTCTAGAAGGAATAACAATTGTTTTAAGCTTTCGTCCGTTACGGAGATCGGGAAGTTCCGGATCAGAAAAGCTTTTCAGCATCCTAAGCGTGCCATCAATGCTCTGATCACTCGCAATAGAAAACATGACGATTACGTCAGCCATTTGGTAAGTACAGACTCCTCCCATCTCGGTTACGCCAGTACGACTATCAATCAAGACAACATCACACTGGTTTTCTAGCTCTTCCCTTAGCCATTCAAAATAGATTTCTCCTTCCCAATTTTGATAGAAATCTTGCCAATCAAATAACTTAACTTTGTTTGAATATTCAGCAAATTTCTTATGGGCTCTTTCGCCAGCAGGGAGCAATGATAAACTACCTAGACTTCTCCTAGGAGTGACGATAGGAATAATATAATCTGAAATTTGGTATGGGGGAAAGAATGGCTTTTCTTCTTCCGGTCTAAAATTTAATAACGCATTTTTATAATCAAGTAACATATCAACGAGACCTTTATGCATTAGAGCATTTTCGATCTCTCTTGGCTTATTAAATAGAAAACGCTCAAGACCAGGCGCTTCTAGATCCCAATCCAGCACAAGTACATTTAGACCGCAGTCGGACATCAAATAAGCAATATTGGCCAATGCCATAGATCTACCGACTCCACCTTTATAGGAGTAGAAAGTAAAAAACATGGCTATATCAACTCCCAAAAATTTTGCGCTTTGTATTAGTTCGCTCCCATCCTTTGGTGGCAGCTATTTTTTGTTCTTGAGTCGGGGCAAAATTACGATCTCGTATCCTTATGATCGCTTCATGTATCCGACGACGTAAGCTATAGGTACTTCCAACGCCGAATTCACCAAGATAGGTTTCACTAAAATCCTCAAAATGCTTAAATGGTGTTGCTAAAGTAGACCTATAAATATATTCTTCAAGTAACCCTTCTATTGCGTAAGCTTTTGGATTAAGTGGAAATGTAACGATTATCGAGATTATATTGTCCCAACCTAACAATTGGGACTGTTGAAGTAAGTCTTTGATTTTTGGATGATACATGGAGATAGGGTCAATAACTATAACTCCTCCATATTTTCTAAATTCATCACAAGTACTAATGGATAACTCATCATTCTGAGGAAGCAGGAGATTAGAGACATAATCTATAAATGCTTTCTCTTCATCTGGATTGCGATTTGGATTTATTTTCTTTTCTACTAAGTTCTGTATAATTTCCTTGATAGTTCTCTGCTTCATACCTAGGGGTTGCCAAGCATCTCTCGACAAGCCATATTGTAAAGCTAATCGTTCTATTCCTAATGTTCTTTTTAGCTCCTGAAACTGTCTAAACTCTTCAGTTTTTTCTCC
>JASJDH010000255.1 GCA_030065175.1 Leptolyngbyaceae cyanobacterium MO_188.B28
ATGAGGTGTATACAGAGAGCAGCGAAGCCATGATTTATGGGTCTTTCATTCGTCTAATGGTTCGTCGACTAGCGGCTTAAGATTTAGTTTATAAATCAGCTCTAATCCATCATTCCTATCTGAAAATGGAAATCCAAATCTTCGAAGAGGTCAGTGGACCTTAACGGCTACCCAGCGTTATCAGTATAAGCTACCAGGGAAGAATTCAGAGTGGACTAATTTGCATACCCACCCATTTACTTTAAAAAGGCGATTGGTGCAGACAGATGATGGTTATAATTTAACGATGCGCAAACACGGACCTGGGGTCGATAAGACCGTAGGTCCAACAGCAATAGAGGAACGAAATACAAAGCAGGATATGCAGTCCCTTTACCAGAATAGACCTAATCAGAATGCTGACTGGGAAACTGCGAAAATCCAGATTCAAAATGCAAACTTTACTTGGAAACTTATTGAAAGAAAAGTAAAAGATGTAGCAGGAGATCGACAGATACCCATCAATTATTGGAAGGTTATTCCTAAGCCAAATGTCAATGGAGGAAAAAGTGTTCTAAGCAACGATGAAATCAAAGAGATGCAATCAAGTGTGCATAGCGGCATCAAGAAAGTTCTTCGAGGAGTTCTGGGAAAAAATCCCCTAATACCTGATAGGATACAAGTTCTTTTTTCAGGACTTGGAAATCCAAGGCAGCAGGCATGGTATGTAGAACCAGGAACTAACCAAAGAGGATTTATTATACTATTTAAGCGAACTAAGATGATGGCCCCTGAGACAAGCAATCCTCAGAGTATCGCAGGTTTTGAAGGCTCCAAAAAATACACAAATACAGGAAAGCGAGAAAAGTGGCAGGAAGCGACTGCAATCCATGAAATGGGGCATATGCTAAATCTCGATGTTCAAGGTTTTGAATTTGGCGCTTGAAACCCCAGTTTTACGTTGCATGTTCTGTCCTTAAAAGGATCTGAAACCCTTATTCTTCCGTTGGGAAGCAATATCACCAAGTACATTTTTCAAGACTTCCAACAAATACTTGAACATCGAGTTAAAGGTATCCAAAATTATTCTTGGACTGAATGCGAAGACTGGTTTAGTCCAATGAGGTTAAACAATGAATCCTACACATTTGCTCGACGAGATCACCTTACTTCCCTATCCAGAAGTTGGCAAAGTAGATACGGCAATTTCCTCCACTCAACCTGGGCGAGTTCGATTTCAAGGTAGTCATTGGCCTGCTCGTTTCTACTTATCTGATTATCAAGGAATGGTTTTGCCCAATGATTCCGTTAAAGTGGTCGGTAGACAGGGCCTCACGTTACTGATCGTTCCAGACGGCTGTCCTCTTCCCATCCAATTCACACGTTGTGCTGTTGTAGGACAAGAATCCGCCCTCTCACGACTCTCCGGTTGGACTGGAAAATTGGTTCGGTCTGTTCAGCACTACTAAATGAGTATCCACGCCGCTTGATTAGGAGTTGACTGACTCAGATTTAACCACCGACTCTGAATCCAGTAACGGAGAATCAAAATGCGCCATGTTAGATCGGCTCATTCGGCAAGTCGGGGGTTAAACCCGTGATATTCCTCTTGACATTGGACTTCCCAGCCCTGAGACTGGGCAAATTCATACTAAGGAAATTCCAACCCTTATACTCGATAAATTCCTGGTAACGTAACTTCTTCATTAGACGCGCATGAAATGAAGCAGTAGGTTCAATGAAGAGTGTTGCCATTTCCACTTTTTATTGAATGGCTTGGCCCCAAAAAAGAATTTTTCTGATGGGGGACGCGGTAACGTGCGCCCTGCCAAACCAATTTACCCCCCAAGGCTACTACAACATCGAACGGATGCTGAAAGCCATCCTCGCCAAAGGGGGAAATGTGAGAACCTGCGATACCTGTGCGAGCACCCGCGGCATCAAGGAATTGACTTTCATAGAAGGTATTGAGAACGGTAACATGAGCCAACTGATGCAGTGGACTATTGAGGCGGATAAAGTACTGACATTTTGAAGACGGCCTTGAGATGAAAATAAGATCGAAGGATCAGCGGCGACTGCCAAACATGTGGGTATAGATATAGGTGAACTCACCTCCCAGAAAAAAGATTTGGCTGGTTAGATAAATCCAAAGTAGAAGAACCATCACACCGCCGATAATTCCGTAGGACTGGAATCGGCTGCCCAAGCTAATCACGCTGTTACTGATTAACTGTTGCAGCAAGACCAGGAGGCTGGCAGTGAGAACACCGCCCAGTGAGACATCAGACCAGGTGTTCCGCGTAGTCGGCAGCACCCGAAACAGCACCATCACCACGACCACCAGCAGAATAAAGGAAGCGCCCCGTTGCAGCGGCGGTAGCAGGGCTACCCGATCCAGCACAAACCAATCGCTATAGGCGCCAAAGCGCTCCAGAATTTCCAGCAGAATGTCGATGGCGATCTGGGAGAGCAAAGACAATAGAATCAGCAAGGCTGAAGCCATCACCATCAGGAAAGCCAGGATTCGCTTCCAGATTACCCGCAGTGCGATCTCAACCCAATGACCATTACCCTGGGCGACTGGATGGACATTCCATATTTTTTCAAAGGAACGGCTAAGGGCGCTAAAAAAGCCGCTGGCTGTAAACAACAGGACCCCAAACCCAACTACGCTAGCCCCAGCGCTTTGCTGGTGAAACCCGATCAGGGTCGTCTTAACGATGCTAAAGGCTTCGGCAGGCAGCGACTCCCTGGCGAACAGCAAAATTTGATCGCGGGCATTGGACTGAGGCCCCACCCAAAAACCCACTACACTCAAAATCACCAGAATGATTGGAAACATAGAAAATAGGGCGTAGTAAGCCAGAGCCGCCCCCATTTCCAAGCACTCATCCCGTTGCCACTTAAGAAAAGTGCGGACAAACAATCTTACCCATGGAGATTGGTATAATGCCATCAGCCCAGTCAGTCTTTATTCTTTCGTAGGATCCTCAACCATCGTCCAGATGGTTAAAGAATTCTATACCGCATTCAGTTTGAAAACTTGAGCTTTTGCCTGTGGTCAAAGCTCTGTTAAGAAATGGAACCAGTCATTGAATAGATTAGAGTCGGTGTTTTAATCTCCGCAGATGGTTGAGTTGGCTATAAGTCCTCCTTAGGATGGCGAATCGTACTGAGTTTTGCATCCCCAAAAATCGCTGCCGCCAATAAGAGTATGCCGACTCGCCCCACATACATGGTGACAATTAAAAGGAGTTTGGCGAGAGTTGAGAGGTCTGCCGTGACGCCTGTTGAAAGCCCGACTGTAGCAAATGCGGACACCGACTCAAACAAAATGTCGATGAAGTTTAAGTTCGGATCGGTTAGAGAAATTAAAGTGGTTACCGCAATCACCATCATTCCCGACACAATAACTACAGTAATTGCTCTAAGCACCCGATCCACTGGAATCTGGCGTTGGTAGCACAGTACTTCCTCTCTACCCTGTAAAACCGATCTAGTGCAAAACATCAAAATCCCAGCGGTAGTGGTTTTAATACCGCCGCCTGTACTGCCTGGGCTAGCCCCAATAAACATTAGCGATGCGATGATCAAGAGTGAAGTATTGGTCAAACTTCCGATGTCAATTGTATTAAAGCCAGCCGTACGAGCAATGGCGGATTGGAACCAAGCCATTATGACTTTGACTCCGAATCCTTCGGTCGCCAAAGTGAAGGGGTTAGAGAACTCAGTAAACAGTAGGGCGAGGCAGCCCATTCCAAGTAATGCCAGAGTTAGGTTAGTAACAATCTTGAAGTGAAGCGAGAAGACGAAGCGTTCTTTGTCTCCTTGCAAGCGATCTCGCAGCCAAAGAAATGCCTCCATAATCACCTGATAGCCAATACCGCCGATGATTACTAGCCCTGTAATGATCAGATTCATTCCAGGAGATCGCGCATACTGCATTAGATTATCTGAAAACAAGCTGAATCCAGCATTGTTGAAGGCGCTAACACTGTGAAAAATCGCCAACCACAAGCCTTGTCCAGAGCCAAAGTCCGAAACAAATATGGGCAGCATCAGAAAAATGCCGGTAATTTCAAAAATCATCGTGGTTGCGATAATTGAAAGAACTAGCGAAGCGCCTCCAGACAATTCTGTCCGGTCCATCGACTGTTGAATCGCCAGCCGTTCCCGCAGCCCCAATCGATGCCCCAAGAGCAATAGCAGGAAGGTGGTGGCGGTCATATATCCCAGTCCTCCCAGCTGAATTAGGAGCAAAATAATACCCTGCCCTAAGGACGAAAAATAACTCCCAGTATCCACCACGATTAATCCGGTTACACAGACAGCCGATGTGGCCGTAAACAGAGCTACGATCGGATCATTCCAGTCACCGCTACTAGTGGAGAATGGCGGTATGAGCAATACCGTCCCCACTGCAATCATAATCAGAAAACCAGAGCAGATAGTTCTAGCGACACTCATAGTGGGTTAGGGATGAAGAGGCTCCTGTTCTCAGTTTTAAGGCGTAGGTAAACCCGCGTCGGTTTGAGATGTCGGCTCAGTTTCTATGATCTTTAGGCGATCGCGCAATCGCTCTAGTTGTCGTTGATTGGCCTGAACGCTATCCGTCAATGTCTTCAACTCTTCGGGAATTTGTTGACTCAAGCGCTGCAATTGTTCTTCCTGACGCTGTAGTTGCTCCGCCAACTGTTCAACCCGCTCAAGTATCTCAGCTTCAGTCGCCGCCGCCTGCTCCGCCTCCCGCTGAGCAACCTGTTCCTGCACCAGCAGACGATAGGCAAACCAACCCGAAATGCCGATGGCAATGATGATCGCAATGATCAGACCACTCACCAAGGTTTGGAACAATCCACGCAACCGATCAACTTTCCCGTAAAGTTGCTCAACCTCAAGCTTGAGGTTGAGGTGTTGCTCCTGCAAGGCGCCAGGAAGATTCTCATTAACCCGGTTGGGACTTGTTTTTTCGAGGTTCTGCTCAAAAGGCGGTTGTGTATCCATATCGTCTATCTCCGGGCGCTGGGTTAACAAGATCTATTGAGAGCACTCCTCAATGCATCGCAATTGAGACAATAATTGAGACAATAATACGTTGTGGTTAGATAGACATTGGCGAATCGATATAAACGGAGGGTTCTGGAACAATAAATCTAAGATTATAGGCGGCTAGCTTGCTCGAAATGGCGTCATTGGCGAGTTCCAGGAGCCGTTTGCGGAGCCCCAAAGAATTTTCACTCGAGCTAGTGATGAAAAAAATGACTCGGGCTCGGGTGCCCACGCTATTCTCTGTGGGACAAAACTGAATCCGCGTGCTGGCTTTGTCAAACCCCCAAAAAACCAGACTCGCCTCCTCAACAATTTGTCCAACTAAAGCCTCTTCCCCTGCTTTAAGGGGTTTTGTAAAGTCCATACACAGCATCGCCATGATCTTTTTACCCCGACTAATATTTTCAATTTGCATGCCAGCCATCATTGAGTTCGGAGCAATCATCATAGTATTGCGGGCGACAATGCGAATTTTGGTAGAGCGCAAGCCAATGGACTCGACCCGACCATATGTTTCTTCAGCAAACGGATTAAAGGTTGCTCGGATATACTCGCCGGGCGCATAGGGGCGATCCAAATAAAGTTCCAAAGTGCCAAACAGTCGCCCTAGTGTCTGCTGAGCCGCAAATGCGATCGCCCCTCCAATAATCCCTAAACTGGCTCCAAGGGCAATCAGATTGACCCTTAATCCAACTGCAAAGATAATCACAGCCGACAAGACAATCAGAGCATAGATCAGTGTCTCAAAGATAAGAACAACTTCATTGACCGCTCCAAACCAACGCCTCACTAACCCAATCAGAAGCCGACGGATGATTTGTCGAGCAACGGTTGAAGCAAACCAGACAATACCAACAGAAAGGGCCAAGTAAATGAAAAAACTCAAAAAAGCATAGAGGTCCTCATACTTTATGAGCAAATTCAAGCAAAGAGCAAGAAAGAAAAACGTGCCTGTGAGCGTCAGCGAATTCTTAAACGGTCTAATAAATTGCGTGTAAATCTCTTTGGCGTCAATTTCAATATAGTACTCCATCAGTTGTAGCGCCCGCCGCAACAGCTGGGGAAACCATCGCCCAATGAAAGGCGCCCCAACCGCCGCCAGGGAAAAGAGCCCCAATCTAGCCGCTAATTCCAAGACATATTGGAGTATTTCCTGCTCAACTTGAATCTGTCCTAAAGACTCCAGCATGATTGACCCCATCATCAAATATTCATGGGTTGCGTCACATCGACGATGCTCTCTTCAAATTTGAAGTTAACGCCATAGTTCTGTAATCGCTTAACAATATTTTCCCGAGCAATCTCAAGCAAGCCTTTTCGCAATTCCATTGAATTTTCTGTAGTCCCCAAGATAAAGAAAATGACTTGAGCTTGGATGTAGTTTTGGCCTGTTTTATCAACCAGATCTTGAAATGTCACCTGCGTCAGTTGATGGTCAATCCCCAAAATGTCATCGGTGCTGCCTAGAATGAGCTGCTGGATCAATGCCTTTTCTTCATTAGACATAGCTCTAAAAAAGGTCAAGGTAACCATCGAGATCACCCGCTCTGCTCGAGTCAGATTCTCGATGCCAACCTGCGCTAGATTACTATTGGGAACAATCATTAAGGTGTTTTTCCCCGACAGTCGAATCTTGGTGGAGCGCCACCCCACTGACTCAACCCTGCCCAAAGTTCGATCCGGTAGATGGATATAATCGTCGACGGTGAACGGTTGATCGATGTAGAGCACCACACTCCAGAGGATTTGCTCAATCACCTTCTGGGAGGCGAAGGCGATCGCAACGCCGCCGATACCCAAGCTAGCGACTAGACCCACAAGATTAATCTGGTGGGTTTGGGCAAAGAGAAAAACAACAATCAGGACAACCACTGCTTTGGTCAAAAATTCGCCCAGAGCCAGTAATTCGCTATTGATTTTACGCTCGTCCTTAAGCGCTATCTCCAGCAGATAGCTATCAAATAATTGAGTGAAGAGTTTGAAGCCTAAAAATGTAATATTGACAGCTAGCAGCAAGCCCAGTAGGAATTCTAAAAATGTCAGCCAGGTCGACGCAGCAATAGTCAAGACAATTAGGTCGACAATCACGAAGAAAATAGTCCAACTTAACCAGAGTTGATGCGGCTTAATAACTGTCTGGTAAATCTCCTCGACCTCAGTCGAAAAAAGCCGATCAGCCAGTAAACTTAGCTGCGGGAGACGTTTATAAGAGAGACCTGCTAAGAGTAGAAACGTAAGTATGACAATTAGACCCAGCAGGGCAGCCAGAGCGACTGGAAGGATCTTCGGCAGCCCTATTTCAATTCCGATAACACCCAACAAATAATCCATCATGAGCCAACTTTAAGCCTGTCAGTATTACACCCGCCCTACCATCATCATAGACTCGTTAAAAGTTCAATTGTACTTATTAGTATCCTCATCACAGCCGCTGGCAACGCCGAGATTGTTTATGAACTGATTTGCGTTTGGAAGAGTAGTCTAAAAGATTAAAACTGAAACTGCTTTGTCTAAGCTTTGGTCATAAACACTCTCGGCGTCAGGAATTGTTTTTTCGCGCAGTTTACATCTAACCTGCATTATTTTTTCAGGACGACGGCGCAGAGCGTTTTTTCCCTAACCATCGCAGCACTAGCTTTTCGGCTTCGAGCCAGACAAAAACGAGAGCACTGACCCCAAAACAAATCAGTAGTTCCATTGGACTTAGCCAATGGGTGTCGAAGAAATGCCGCAGGGGAGGATCATAAATCAAGAGAAGTTGTAACAATGTGGTTAGTGTTACAGCGCCCAATAAATAGGGATTAGACAACGGATTGAATTCTGCGGTCAATCGGGTTTGCGATCGCACCGCTAACGCATGTCCCATTTGGGCTAAACAGAGGGTTGTGAATACCATCGTTTTCCAAGTATTGGGATCTCGGGGATAGGCCGGTAAATGGGTTTGCGTATAGGCCCACTGCATAAACAGGATCGTCAGTACGCCAAAGATAATCCCAATGCGAATCATGTATACTCCCAGCCCTCTGGCGAAAATGCTCTCACGAGGACGATAGGGCGGACGGCCCATCACATCTGGTTCTGCTCTTTCGACCGCCAGCGCTAAGGCTGGCAGCCCGTCCGTCACAAAATTCATCCACAGAATTTGTAGCGGGGTTAAGGGCGCCCCCCCTAGACCGAGTAATGGAGCCGCCGCAATGGTCAGCACTTCGCCTATGTTGCTCCCCAGCACATATTTGATAAAGCGACGGATATTATCATAGACAATGCGGCCTTCTTCCGTGGCCGCCACAATCGAGGCGAAGTTATCATCCAGGAGCACCATATCCGCCGCTTCTTTACTGACATCTGTTCCGGTAATCCCCATGGCGATGCCGATATCAGACTGTTTGAGGGCGGGCGCATCATTCACGCCATCCCCCGTCATCGCCACCACTTGGCCTCGCCGTTGCCACGCCTGGACAATCCGCAGCTTATGTTCAGGCGAAACCCGAGCGTAGACTCGCACCGTGTCGACCTGATGCTCTAATTCAGGCTGACTCAATCTTTCCAAATCCCGACCTGTGAGAATCCGATCTTCCGGGTGAAGAATGCCTAACTCCTGCGCGATCGCGCGAGCTGTCAGTTGATGGTCCCCGGTGATCATGACCGGGTGAATTCCAGCCGTCAAACAGCGAGCAACGGCCTGCCGCACTTCCAGCCGAGGCGGATCTAACATTCCCGCTAAGCCGAGCCACACTAAATCTTGTTCAGCATCAGTTTCTGTTATCCTCGGTTCAGGTGGACTAGACAACACCTTGTAGGCGAACCCTAGCACCCGTAATCCGCCACTAGCGAACTGATCGTTGTGATTCAAAATAAGCCGCCGCTTTTCCTCAGTCAGAAGTTTAATTTCATCATCCGCCTGAACACGGTTGCAGCATTCCAAAATGACTTCCGGCGACCCTTTCGTAAATACCAGGTAAGGCGCGTGTTCTAGTTGGGAAAAGGTGAACAATTCCTCAATCTGGTTTTTACAGATAACACTCATCCGCTTGCGGTCTGAGGAAAAGGGAAACTCAGCGATCCGAGGCAGCCAATCCGTCCATTGTTCCTTAAAAAAGGCGGCCTTGCCTGCTAGGGCCAACAAAGCCCCCTCTGTGGGATCGCCTAAAACGATCCACTCTCTTCGCTCTTGGCGTAGGACAGCATCATTGCAGACTACACTGGCGACCAAAAGTAATTCCAATTCCACTGGGAAAGAGGAGGGAATCAGGGGTAGCGCATCGTCTGCATCCACCGCTAACCGAAAGTCTCCAGCAGGCGCATATCCCTCGCCCGTCACTCGGATATCGCGGTTATCGGTGTAAATGGATTGCACCACCATTTTATTTTGGGTCAGTGTTCCAGTCTTATCCGTACAGATCGTAGTCACTGACCCCAATGTCTCCACAGCGGGCAATTTGCGAATTAGGGCGTGACGCCGAACCATCCGCTGCATGCCCAAGGCCAAAGTGACGGTAATGACTGCGGGTAGGCTTTCCGGCACAACGGCCACCGCCATACTGAGAGAAACCTCCAAGAGGGCGAAAAAGCGGCTCCAGCCAAAGGAGAGTACGCCCCCTATAACCACAAAGGCGACCAGAACGAGTGACCCAGAAACGAGGGTATTTCCCAGTTGGGTCATGCGTTGCTGCAAGGGCGTTGGTTCCGCCTCAACCCCCTGCAACAAGGCGGCGATGCGGCCTAATTCGGTTTGCATCCCTGTCGCCGTGACCAGGACGGCTCCCCGTCCCTGGATAACGTCTGTTCCCTGAAACGCCATATTCAGGCGATCGCCCAAAGGCGCATCCTCAGACAGTTGAATATCCGCCTGTTTCGTGACCGCAATGGCCTCCCCCGTCAGGGCTGATTCTCGCACCTGCAGGTTGACTGCTTCCAGTAGACGGCCATCTGCCGCAATTTGCACCCCCGCTTCCAGAAGCATAACGTCTCCAGGGACTAACTCCCGTGCGGCGACATCCGCCGCTTGGCCATTGCGCACCACTCTTACCTTAGGGGAAGATAGCCGCTTTAAAGCCGCCAGCGCCTTTTCCGCCCGACTCTCCTGCAAATAACCCAGGGCTCCGTTGATCAAGACAATGGCGAAGATGGCGACAGCGTCTTTGGGAAACTGGGCGGTGCGCACATCCAAAATGGCGGACACGACAGCCACAGCCATCAGCATGACCAGCATGATGTTGGTAAATTGATCACAAAAAATGGACCAGGAACTGCGAGCCGCTTTTTCTTTAAGTTCGTTGGGGCCGTAACGTCGAGAGCGTTCGGTCGCTTGAGGGGAGGTTAAGCCAGTATTAGCATTACTCTGGAGGTAGTCTACAATTTGTTCACGGGTTAGGGTATGCCAACTATCTCCGGAGGTCAAATGCGGTTCGGCATCGGCCAAAGCTTGTGAGGATTTCACTTTAAAAACTCCAATTAGGATAAGTAGGGCGAGCGTGACTACCCACCATTGAGACGTGTTAAGGGTTGAAGGTTTCAGCAGGTATCAATCGGGTTTGGTCAAGCCGCTTTCAAGCGCTGCATCCCTATGGGCGAAACTAACTGAATGGAGGCAGTAAATGTTAAGGAATGCGCGTCAATCATTGCAGAGAGATTGGGCATTTCCTGATAGCAGTGACGGCAGAACCAATAAACGCCGCTACGACGAATATGGCGCAGCATCTGATCAGAACAACAAGGACAGGGATCCACAATATTCTCCTCCTACCAACTCCAATGATGATGATTCAGCGAGCTGTGGAGAGATAAATTGTCTGAACTACCTGTATTCTCTCCTTGCTACAAATCTCCAGTCAGCTTGTCAACCGTAGCGTCAATCTATGATGTAGCTACTGATATAGTCTTTCCGTTGTCGCAACTGTTTAAGCGCCGTACTCTGAATTAGCCGCACTTTTTCTCGACTCATTCCCATACGTCGTCCCACCTGCGCTAGGGTGAGTTCTTCGCCGCCTGTCAGGCCAAACCGTAGACTCAGAACCTCCTGTTGTTGCGGAGTCAGCGTCAAAAGCAAGTTCTGGATATCACGTCTTAAGCAAGACTGAGCAGCATAGTGCTCCGGTGAAGGACTATCGTCTTCTAATAAATCTTGCAATTTGACATCCTGGTTTTCTCCCACAGGCATCTCTAGAGAGATGGGGCGTCGCGCCGCATTCAGGTATTCTCGAATAGATGTGGGCTCAATTTCAAGAGCTTGAGCAATTTCATCAACGGTGGGAGTGCGGCCCAGGGTCTGGGAAAGCGCTTGTTGAGTCCGTTTAATCTTGCTGAGCTTTTCGGTGATATGAATCGGCAGCCGAATGGTGCGGGTCTGCTGCGCGATCGCCCGCGTGATACTCTGCCGAATCCACCAGTAGGCGTAGGTTGAAAATCGATAACCTTTGGTCGGATCAAACTTTTCGACTCCTCGCTCCAGGCCGAGTGTCCCTTCTTGAATTAGGTCCAGCAGCTCTAAATGCCGATGCTGATACTTCTTCGCGATCGCCACAACCAACCGTAAATTCGCCTCCATCATTTTGCGCTTGGCCAGTTGTCCCTGCAGCAGTTGTTCTCTCAATTCATCGCTATTCAGCAGCGCCTGTTTAGCCCATTCCTGCTCCGTGGGTTCACGTTCTAATGTTTGGCTTAACTGCTCTTTGATGGTCAACAAATTCATCATTCGCTGAATTTGACCGCCGAAAATAATTTCTTGCTCAGGTGTTAATAATTGAACACGACTAATTTCCCGAAGATAACTTCTCACCAAGTTGTTCGCGGGGGAAACAGGGGCGGTTTTCCTGGGGGGCAGATTTGCTCCCGTGGCTATATTCGTCATGGCGCTAACTCGACAGTCTTACACAGTACCGTTAATAACTCAGCCCTAATTCATAGCCTTTGCGATAGGCTGGGCTTTTCATTTCGGCAGGAGATCTTTCCAGCCCAGCTCTCAATCCCTGATTAAATAAGCGATAGTTGAGATCCTTGCGTAGATAAAGATTGTATTGATCAATCAGGACTTCGATTGGATAAGCGAGTGTCGATAAATGTCGTGACATTTGTCACCTCCTGAAGCGTTAATCTGTATCGAATACAGACAATTCCTAGTACTAAATTTCTAGTAGTTATAACTAACCGAGAGGTGCGAATTCTCTATTTGATTTGACAACACTTCTATTAAACCTTTCATTTTAGGAGCAGGCTTCTATCTACTGACCTAAATTTGTCGTCTGGGCCATCATCCCTTTGGATGATCAGGATCCTTGTACTACACTATGTCGCTAGACTGCTCTGTACACAGATCTTGAGTGGGAAGTCTAACGAATCGGATAGTTGTTGAGAAGTTAGAGGGGGCAAATCAACCTTAAGATAGTTTGCAATCATCCGTTGGGATGATATCACTAAGACTTATTTCATCTCCAGGATAGATAAAGCCTTCTGGTTAAAGCAATTAAATAGAGGTATTCAAGCAAAAGCGATTGATTTGGAGTTGACACTAAGAGCTGATTTATAAACAAAAGCTTAAGATGGCTATATCCCAGTTCTCATAAGCAGTCTGGTGATTGACTCTAGTCTACAGGTTCACTAAGTGCCTATAGCCTGAAAGCACTGTGGCAGCTTGGTTCAACC
>JASJDH010000256.1 GCA_030065175.1 Leptolyngbyaceae cyanobacterium MO_188.B28
TAGACATCTTCTCCGGTGTAAGATCTAGTTGGTGTGGCCTTCGTCATGATGCTCTCCCTTGCTTGTTTGGGGTTAATTCAAGCTTATGGGAAGGCGGTTACCTGACGACTGCGCCACACTATCCACCATAGGGACATCCTCCCATCCACCCATCCACTGCCTTTTACTGGGATTTTATTTTCACGCCGCTCCTTAACTCTATGCCCTTGCCCTCCAGACCCTTATGAATCTCCCCGCCAGCACATCAACTCCCAGCTTTGCACTGAGTGTTGAGGGACTGACTGACTATATCAAGGCCTTACTCGAGGAAGACGACCAACTGCGTAAGGTTTGGGTGACGGGAGAGATCTCCAGCGGCAACCAACGATCCAGTGGTTGGTTTTTCACTTTGCAAGATCCGAAAGACAAAGCCTCCATTAGTTGTATTGTCTGGCGCAATCTGATCCCTCAACTGACAACGCTGCCTGAAGTCGGTGAGCAAGTAACGGTTCTAGGCCAGATTCGCCTCTACGCGCAACGGGGCAGCTACCAACTCGTCGTCTGGCAAATTTTACCCGCTGGAGAAGGCTTACGGGCGCTACGACTGCGGCAATTGCGTGATCGCTTAGCCGCGGAAGGGTTATTCGCCCCAGAACACAAACGTCCCCTACCGCTCTATCCCCAAACCCTCGCCGTCGTCACCTCCGCCCAAGCAGCAGCCTGGGGAGATATCCAACGCACCCTAAAGCAACGCCATCCCGGGCTCCGGGTGTTGCTGTCCCCGGCAATCGTGCAGGGCGATCAGGCAGCCGAGTCCATTGCCCAGGCGATTGATCGGGTGGTGCAGGATGGTCGGGCGGAACTGCTAATCCTCTCACGGGGCGGCGGGGCGGTTGAGGATCTGGACTGCTTCAATGATGAGCGGGTGGTGCGGGCGATCGCCCTGTGCCCCATTCCAGTAGTGGCGGGCATTGGCCATCAGCGCGATGAATCCTTGGCGGACCTGGCCGCCGATCACTGCGCCCATACCCCTACAGCCGCAGCGGAACAGGCCATCCCCTCCCTGGTGGAACTCTATGCGGATCATCAAGGACGGGCGGCGATGCTCCTAGACCGAGTGAGTCAATCCTTACTTACCGCCCAAGACCAAACCCAACAATTCCGTCGCCGTCTCCAACGCCTGCGGTTGGATCGCCAAATTCAACAGGAAGTTCAGTCTGTGGATTGGCTCCAGCAAAAACTGGTTCAGCGGGTAAAGCAGCGGTTTGAGCAGGGAACGCAGCAGTGCCAATTGCTCCGCCATAAACTGGCGACGCTGGATCCGGAAGCCGTGCTGCGTCACGGGTATGCTGTCGTCCGCCAGGAAGCGGGCGAAATTGCTTACGCCGCTAGCGAATTGACGGTTGGCGACAGAGTGCAGATCCAACTGGGTCAGGGTGAGGTTAAGGCGCAAATTATGGAAGTCATGGCTGATGAAGATAAGTCCAATCCAGATCCGCCAAAAAGAAAATAATATTGCTTCATAAGACTCTTTCTCTATCGGATTATGAGTGACTCCCCCCGTTCTAAAACCAATTCAAACTCTAAAACCAATCCAAATAATGCTAAAGCCAATTCCCCCGATGGTAAGCAGTCCTCTTTGCCGCCTGACTGGAGTTATGAGGCGACGGTTGAACAGGTGGAAGAGATCGTAGGTCAATTGGAAACGGGTGAATTGCCGTTGGCGGATGTGTTTGATCGGTTTACGACGGCGGTGGAGCAGCTCAGACAGTGTGAAGCATTTTTGGCGGAGAAGCGGCAGCAAGTGGATCTGCTGATTGAAGTGCTGGATGATGAATAAGGCCTGAGGGACCGGGTTTCTTTAAGAAACCCGGTCCCTGGGAAGAAACCCGGTCCCTGTCGTTTCAATACTCGTAACCAGCTGTGCCACAATGGGCGATAGCGCTTAGCGTAGAAGTGTAGTCGCGATCGCGTGGAACCCTCTGAAACTACTCAAAACCGACAAGCCCCCTTTTCGGAGAATCAACCCGATCCAGAACAGTTGGACAACATCAAAGCCCAACTGGACTTGGTGCTATTGGCGCTTGAAGCCCTCGCCGGGATTGGCTCTGAAGCAATCTTAGCGGCGGCCAAATCCCTCAATCTGGATTCCCTGTTAGCGGATCGAGTCAGTCTATGGCGATTGCGGCAGTCGAGTCCTTTACGTAAGGGCCATGGACGCAAAAAGTTAGATGTGGAAGAAGCCCGAGCCCTAGTGTTGATTAGCTGTCAACTAGCCCAGCAGCATCAAACGGTGATTCGTCGCGCCGTCGCCCTTTTAGAGGAATTGACGGAGCAAAATAAACCGCCCCATCGGGCCGCCCTACTCGGCGACTACCTCGATAACTTTAGCAACACCTATCAAGACCGGATGGAAGCGGACGAAAACAGTTCAACCGAAGACCTCAGCCATCTAGCCCTGAGACTATTGATTGATTTGCTTTTCTATAGCGGTCCGGGGGGAAGTCGGCGGCTTTGGGTGGCGTTGTTGGAGCGGGCGGGGACAGGGGGATAGGGAGGATGGAGGGATTGGGGGGATAGGGAAGATGGGGAGGCAGGGGGAGCAGGGGAAGATGAGGGAGAACTTGTAGAGAGGTGTGGTATCGCTTTTGGTCATCGAGAAGGGAGGAAAGATATCAGCCTTCAAAAGGCTACGCAGTTTGAAGTTTGGATTGGGTGAAGGTGAGAGATGTGATCACTCAGCGGTATACATCATCTACATGCACCTTAGAAGTGGTGGGTCGGCGATCAGCGTTGTCTCGGTGGACGACGGCGCCGGTTTTTAGGCTGACTCGATTTCGGTTGTATTTGAGTAATGCTGGGGCGACGGGGGCGGATCAGGTCCAGATTCGGGGCGATCGCACCCAGTTGACAGGGCTCATGGAAGCGGTCCAAGGATATGTCCAGTCGAGGCTGACGCCGGTTACAACCGCTCCTGGGTTGGAACCATTGCCCAGCCCTTCCTCGCGGACAGCGATCGGCCTATCGGATCTAGCCACATCGGATCCAAACCATGGGGAGGCCGACTCAACGGCGGCGGCGCTGGGTATCTTACTCCAACCTCAGGGGTTGACTCGTCATCGTTTGCGCTTAGGCGCCTTAGCCACCGATAGCATCGGGGTGGAAATTCAGCTGAGCACGTTACAACTCTTTGATTTAACCCAGGTCTTTGATGAATACGAAGCCGGGGCGATCGCGCTCCCGCCCCTACCCTCAACCGCTTCCCGTCGTCGCAGATTGACGCCGCAGATTGGCTGGTCCGGAGCGATCGCAGCCGCCATTTTAGTTGCCGTCGGTCTGGGCACAACCTTAAGCCAATGGTTCGGCAATAGACAGTTCCAGTCCAGTCCCTCGGCGACTTCCCAATCAGAAGCTATCGCAGATAGCACACTAGCCGAAAAGACAGCCGCATCTAACCCTGCCTATCCCTTCCCCGCCCATCCAGCAGGAGAAGGTCAGCCCGAACTCGACGACGCCCCTAACCCCACCGCTTCCTCAGCTAAACCCTCTCTATACGCCGCCTCCCCCACCCCCTCGACAACCCCAAATCTTCCCCCCAAACCCTCAGCCTTTCCTTACCCCAAAACCACGCCATCCCCTAATCTTTCTCCCCAAACCCCCATCCCCCCATCTCCCCCATCCGCCCCATCTCCCCCATCCGCCTCCCCTACCCCCCCCGGCTACATCTTTTCCCCCTGACTCCCCGCCCCCCCCAGCCCTCAGCCCCCTACCCGAGAACCAATCCCCTACCGACGCCTTCCTCAATCCCGCCTCTAGCGATGAGGAAGTGGAAACCGCGCCGCCGCTAGCCGCTATCGGAACCGGAACCGCCCGCACAAGTCTCCCTCAGCCAGCGCCCGCCGCTAGTGATTCGTTGACCCATGACGCCGTAACCAATAATTCGCTAACAACCGGCGCGTTAACGACCGAAGATATCGCCCGTCGAACAGACCCAGAAACACTGCCTCAAATCGCCGAAATAAGAACCTATTTCCAACAAAGATGGCGAGCGCCTGACGATTTGGATCAGTTGCTAGCCTATCGTTTGGTGATCAATCCAGAGGGATCCATTCAATCAATCACACCCATCAGCGCCGCGGCGGAAACCTATCGCGATCTCATTCCGCTTCCACCGCCCAATGAACTGCTTGTGTCGCCTATTTCAACAGGAGATCCTCTTAGCGTTCGATTACTCTTCAGTCCGAATAGCGCAGTTCTCGTCTTTGAAGAATGATGCCTGTTAGACAAAAAAAGGTAGGCAAAAAAAAAGCCGCCAAAGGCAGCTATCAGAACGAAATTAATGGAATAGAAATAAAAAAGGTTGAAAGCAAGAAATCGACTATCAAGACTTTTTCCGCTTTGATCGAGGCTTATTTCGCCGACCTTGAGGAAAACCAAATCCTTGAGAGACTGGAAACCCTGCAACAGGAATGACTTGATATTTTCGATCCTCCTCTAAACGCTTTAGCTCGGTGTAGTCAACCCAGTGAATACAATCGACCGGGCAGGTGTCCATGGCCTCCTGAATAATTTCGTCAGGATCGCCGTCCTGACGAACAACTCGTGAACGACCATACTCCGGCTCAATATAGAAGGTATGCCGGGCTACGTGGGCGCAGTGTTTGCAGCCGATACAAGTAATTTCGTCGACATAAACCCCTTTTTGCCTAGTGACGCCTCCTAATTCAGGCTCCAATCCCGTACGAGATTCAAGATCCCGAAGATAACCGCCTAATTCAGGCTCAAGGCCTGTTTGGGCGTCATCTAAATCTTCAAAAGCATCGGGTAGGAATTCCATAAAAACTCAAGAGGATAAAAAAAGACTATGCACTCCAGCGCTGCAGAACCAAACGGATAGACCCATCTTCATTATTCTGCTGCTCGGCGACTTGGAATCCTTGACGGCTAGTCTCGTTCAAAACGGTATGGTAAGCATATCGCTGGCTGACTCGATTCAGAAAGCCCTCAACTGACCAAGGCTGCAACCAGTATTGCAAATCTGCGACCAATTCATACTCACGAGTTTCAGGATTCAGACTAAACCCAACGTCGTAGCCGTTCTCCTGCTCAATCACGACATCCGCTGTACGGGTTTGCCCCCTATAGCCTCTAACCGGCTGAGGCCCTGACTTCCAATCAGCGCCAACATCTGTCAGAGCGGATTCTAAAGAGGGAAGATTACGAAGCTTAGTTTTGATTTGACTAAAGTGTGACATATTAACCGCTTTAAGCTACTAAAGGACTACCATTCAGTACGTGACAATTGAGCCCGCGCTGTACTTGACGCTGTCTGGCAAACTTCTTGGGCGTAATATTCAGAGGTCTGTTGCTGGCTTACGACTTGACCCAACTTTTCCTCTAGCAAAGCAGTCACCTCGGCGCAGGAAGAGCCAACAATGCCAGTTACTTTTTCCTTGACCCGACCATCCGGAAAAATGATGAACTCCAACGTCTCCATAGGGGCAGATATCCTCTGAACAGTTTTGCTAGTAAGCTAACCAAGCTTCCAGAAGCGGCGAATACTCTCGCTGTATGAGATCGCCGAATACACACTGCAAACTTTTCCGAACACCTATTAACACACCAGAAAAATCCGAAAGATTTTAAAGGTAAATGTTAATAGATATTATCAACTTGGTGAGTGCCCACCTTGATTAGTTGTTAGTTTCGCTTAACTTTTAAGTGCAGTCAAGCAGCGACCAACGGCTTCTAGGAGATATATTATAGATTATTTACATTCTTTAATATTAGGTTCTTTTTCTTTACGGTGGGCGGACGGCGGACGTTAAATCGCATTCAGACTGATCCCACCCCACTTAACGATGCTTTCAATGGCTTGATCCATTTATGGTGGAGGCTTCGGTGTTTTCCCAACATCCTTTGGTCTTAGATTTTTTGCCGCCGACACCCTATATATTTATTAAATAATTTCCACAATTATCCTTCCAACTTGCTATCACCAGATGCGAAGGATGAGCAGTCACAGGTATACTCGACACTAGCCCTCTGTCGAAATGTTCGTTCAGTTGAGGGTGTGTTCAGTGAAAATTTTCTATGCAGAATGCTTTTACCGCATAGGGTTAAGGTGCTTCTTCTCAAGCATTATAGAGCTTATGAAATCCCCTATCAGAAGACGGCGACGGTCTAGATTTCCTAGGCAACTTATCGATGGAGAGAATGCCCCATTAATCCGATGGGCGGTTGCTTCTCTAATTGCCTATTCAGTTGCAGGCTTGCTCTTAGCTTCTTTTCCAGCGCCTAACTGGATTTGGAATTTAGCGTTGGTCGGAGCCATTGCTCAAGCATTAGCCTTGGCGGGTCCCAAAAGCTTACAGCGTTTTGGGTGGTTGTCAGCTAACTTGTTAACCCTGTTAGCCATTTTGGGGACAGGATTAATGGTCGTGGCGATTGCGATCGCACTCAATTTCTCTGGCGCCGCCGACATCGATCAATTAACGCCCGCAGGCTTAGTCAGGGATGTGATTAAGGTAGGGTTAGGGGCCATCATCATAGCAGCAACAGGAGCCGTATTAGGCGCTGCAACCGGAGATCGTTTGATCCTCAGTTTTAATCAACTGCAATCAACCTTGATCCTGGCGGGGATATGCGTCCTCGGGCTAGGGGTCGGTGGGCTCATTGGCCTCGCATTTGTGGCTTGAGCAATACCGGCGGGAGCATCACCATACCATTTGCCAACCTGTGAACAAACTTCTAGGCGGTCGCTACCAACCCATTAGAGTCATCGGCTCCAGTCAGTTAGGCAAAACCTATCTGATGGCGGATGCTCACTATCCCGATTTTCCGAAGTGTATTGTTAAGCATCTAGAATTACCGGGAAAGAATCCCACCACGCTGAAATTCATTTCAAAATTCCTCAAGCGGAAGGTCGGCATTCTAGAAAAACTGGGAGAACATGACCAAATCCCTGAGATCCTGGCTTTTTTCGAAGAGGGCAGAAATTTTTACATCATTCAGGAATACATTCCGGGTCACTCCCTCGCCACCGAACTCATTCCCGGAAAACCCTGGCCGGAAGTGGATGTCATTGAACTCCTCAAAGAACTGCTTGAGATTTTAATTTTCGCCCAAGCTTACGGCGTCATCCACTGCCGCATCAAACCCTCTAATATCATTAGACGTCAAACAGACGGGAAATTGGTCTTGACAGACTTTGGCATTGCTAAAGAGGTCAATTCTCAAATTATGAAGGCGGGCGGGCAGCTAGAAACAGCGGATCTTACCGATACCTCTGTTTACCTCCCCCCTGAACAACTGAATGGTCAATCCCACTTCAGCAACGATTTTTACGCTCTGGGGATTTTGGCGATTCAGGCGCTGACGGGATTAGCCCCCGCCGATTTACCCACAGCCAGGCAAATTAGCCAATCCAAAACCAAACCTCTCGCTTGGCAAGGCAAGGCTCAGGTCAACTCAGAACTGGCGATCGTCATTAACAAAGCTATCTCCCCTGACCCATCCCGCCGCTATCAACGGGCCAGTGATCTGCTAGCGGATCTGCAGGGGATCGTCATGTCTTGTCCCACATCGGCTTTCTCAGCAGTTCCTGTAGAGGACAAAAAACCAGACCCAAAATCAGGGTTTCGCCCCTTCAAATCACACTCTTCCGTTGCTTTAGCCAGCGTGGTTGGAGTGAGTGTTTTAGCAGCGCTAATTGGGATCCATCGCTTTCAATTGCCTCAAAAGCTACGGGCCTACTATTTAGTCAACCAGGCAAATACTCAAAAACAAGACAGGAATGAAGCGCTCGCGATCGCAAACTACAATCGGGCCATTCAAATTAATCCTAACTACGGCGAAGCGTATGCAGGGAGAGGAGATTTGCACTCTAAGCAGGGAAATTTGGAGCAGGCGCTGTCTGATCTAACTGCAGCCATTAATCTCAAATCTGAGAATTCTTCCCACTATTATCAACGAGCGAATATTCGATTCGACTTAGGGGATTTGCAGGGCGCCATCGAAGACTATACCCAATCCATAAAACTGGAGCCCACTTTAGCCAAGGCCTATGTTAATCGGGGCAGCGCCCGTGCCGAATGGGGAGATGACCAAGGGGCGGTTGAAGATTATACAAAAGCAATCGAGTTGAGCCCCGAGCAACCTGAGTTAGCGGCCGCATATTTAAATCGCTGTCTCTCCTACTCAAATTTAGACGACAATTCGGCCGCAATTAAGGACTGCACCCAAGCCATCAACCTCAGACCGAGCCATAGCCTGGCCTATCAAAATCGGGGCTTAGTCCGCCGTCGGGTGGGCGATCCCCAGGGAGCTATTCAAGATTTCAATATTGCCATCAACATCGATCCGAATAGCCCGGATCCCTACTACAGCCGAGGACTCGCCCGACACGAATTGGGAGATTTCGAGGGCGCTATCGAAGACTATGATAGAGCCCTCCAATTAAATTCAGAGCATCCCTTTTTTTACCATGATCGTGGTATCGCTTACGCCGAGTTAGGACAACAACAAGCCGCCATTCACGATCTGGAGCAAGCCGCGAAACATTGTCTTAACCTCGGACGAGTTAGGTGTTACGAAGATGCTCAATATGAGTTGGGGCGACTGACGCAATCCCTACTGGAAGAGTAGGACTATCAAGGGTAGACATCGCCAATCGTTCACGCCGACCAATCCCTCGATAGGGGCGTTTACTATATCCTCGCTGAGCAATTTGAACACTCTGCTCTGACAAACGACTATTTATCTGAATTTGATTCGATGTAGATGCTGGGACATTATTTAAAACAAGCGTTAAAACTAGGGTGGACAGCAGTAGGGGTTGAGGACTTGGCATGAACTTTAGTTCGGTTTTAGGGTGGGTGCTAAACTTTACACACACCAAGCCCGGAGTCCGGATGCAATAGAACCTCCCCCAACTTAAAGTCTCAATAAAGGCGGAGAGCGAATGTTAGCCCAGTTTAAAGCCCCAAATTTCAAGTCCCACCTATGACCATCGCGATAGATTTTGGCACTACGAATACCGTTATTACTCGTTGGAATACCGTTACCAATCAACCGACCACTCTGACGCTTCCAGACTTCTCTTTTTCATTAGGGGCGAATCCCCCCTTAATTCCCAGTTTGGTTTACATCGAAAATGTCTCTGAACAGAAAATTGTCGTGGGCCAACAGGTTCGAGACCGCGGCCTGGACTCCAGTCAAAATCCTCGCTTCTTTCGCAACTTCAAACGGGGTATCGGCGCCAATGTGCAGGGATTTACGCCCCAATTGGACGGACACCCAATTAGTTTTGAACAGGTGGGACAGTGGTTTCTGACCGAGGTCATTCAACAGCTCAAGGCCGCCGATCCGGAGGTTAACTCTCTCATCTTTACGGTGCCAGTTGATAGTTTTGAATCCTACCGCCTTTGGTTGGGACAAGTCTGCCAGACCTTAGATATTGAACAGGTACGGATGTTGGATGAACCCACAGCAGCCGCCTTGGGGTATGGTCTAACAGACGGGAAGACCCTGTTGGTGATTGACTTCGGCGGCGGCACTCTGGATCTCTCTCTGGTTCAGCTAAATCAATCCTCCGGCCCCAAACCCCTGGGATTTATCCTGAAATGGGGCCAAAAATCGCTGGCGGAAAAGTCTGGTCAGCAGGTGAAAACGGCCCGGGTTCTGGCAAAAGCGGGGGAAAATTTGGGCGGCGCTGATATTGATAATTGGCTAATCGATTACTTCGGAGCGAGTCAAGGATTGCCCGCTACGCCCTTAACCTTGCGTCTGGTTGAACGACTCAAAGTCCAACTGTCTAGCCAGATTACAGCGACTGAGGCTTATTTCAATGATGAAACCTTAGAAAGTTACGAACTCACACTGGACCGCGATCGCTTCAACGCCATTCTCAAAGACAATCAATTTTTTGATCGTTTAGACAATCAAATGACCCAGGTGCTGCAGCAGGCGCGGCGCCAGGGGATCGAAACGGCAGATATTGACGCTGTTTTGCTAGTGGGCGGCACGGCTCAGATTCCCGCCGTCCAAACGTGGGTTCAGGGTTATTTTGCAGCGGATAAGATCCACAGCGATCGCCCATTTGAAGCGATTGCTCAGGGCGCCCTGCAAATCCAGCAAGGGCTCGAAATCAAAGATTTTCTCTATCACAGTTATGGCGTCCGCTTCTGGGACCGCCGAAATCGACGTCACGGGTGGCATCCGATCATCAACCGGGGGCAGCCCTATCCGATGGAGAAACCGGTTGAGCTGGTATTGGGAGCGTCTTCTGAGAATCAACCCAGCATCGAATTGATCCTGGGGGAGTTGGGAAATGAGGGCGGCAGCACCGAGGTCTACTTTGAAGGCGATCGCTTAATCACTCGAAAAGTCTCCACTGGCGCAGTCCAGGTTCGTCCCCTCAACGAAGGGGAAAACGCCCGCTCCATCGCCCGTCTAAATCCCCCTGGCTTCCCCGGCGGAGATCGGATCAAAGTCCTGTTTCATATCGATCAGGATCGCTTTTTGAAGATCACTGTAGAAGATATCCTCACCCATACAACCCTGCTGGAGAATCAGCCTGTTGTGCAGCTGAATTAGTTCAGACAGAGCCCCCCTTAAGCACAATAGAGGTAGTGATAGATAATCCCCAAGAATCCAGCGGCTAAGCGCTTATTCGCTTAATCATCCAATAGCAGTTGCCTATCCTCATTCGATGTATCCACTGGACTGTACATTGAATGAACAATGGGAATAGTAGCGATGACAACCGCAAAAAAGAATAGGGATGATAAGAAACCGAGTCGGGCGCTTGGCACACTCTTTTGGATGGCCAAAATCGCCAGGGAGAAAACGGCAGCCAGAAACACCGCCGATATCAATACCATCGAAGGAAATGAAAAATATAGACAGAGTAATATGGCATTGAAGGAAACCGCCAATAGATAGATCTGAGTCCGACTCCAGTAGATGCTGCTGGCCTTATTGAGGCTGAATTCAAACGGCAGCTTCAATTTTCGATCTAAGAGTCGAATCAAATCTTGCAAAGCGAACAGGATAGAGCCAGCCATCGTGGTGATAATCGCCATTTCCTGCAAAAGTTCGGTTGACGGCGGGACCGAAACGCTGCTCTCTCCTAACGCTTGCATTTCCCAGGCAAATAAAGCACAGAAAATATAAGCGGTTACCCCAGAGACGACAATTAGCCCTAAGTTAAGAATAAGATTGCCTATAATTCTTATCCAAACTGGCGTTGAGTCCCAACTTCCTTTCACATGCGCGATCTGGAGATTTTGTAACTGACGTGTTCGACGTCCTTTTTTTTCAACTTCGGCCCTAAATGAGTTTAGGTCTTCCATTCTTCCCTCCCATTTGCCAAGTGCTCAAGGCTCTTGGAAGAGACTTCGCCATTCCTTAGAGCCTGAGAACGATCTAGCAACCGCCTATTGCAGTTTCTACAATTGCAGGTTGCAGAAACTGCAATAGAACATTGCAGACTTGCATTAAATCTTGGCGCTCAAGGAAGGAGCAAGTGTTTGGCCTGACAGTTCACTCAAAAAAGATGATTCACGCAAGTTTCTTCACCGGGTATATATGAGGAAAGTATCAAGAAGATGGGGCAGATACTTGGGTGTCTGCGTAGGATTACGGTCTTGAGAGAAGAGGGTGCATGAGTGGATGGGTGGATGGGTGGATGAGTGGATGAGTTTGTAAAACTAGCTCCCAGGGTTCTTGAAGAACTCTGGGAGCTAAGGCAGGCCCAATGGTCGATCTATTTTGGGGTTAGTCTAATGTTTAGGAAGCTACACTTTGCCTACTGGGCTGTCTACTTCCTGACCCAGTAGTTCCGCGATCGCCTGGTGCTCCACTGGTGGCATGGCCGGCACTGCCTGACGGGTGTCTGTAATCAACCAGTCAAGGGCCGCCGCCTTCATATCAATGGAGGCACCCATTCTATCCACACAATAGCGACCGTAAACTAATTTATCCACGAGTCGAACTCCCGGGCCAATGCGAGAGTATTCAAATATGACGCTCTTATCCACAATGGCGCCGCTACAGATGCAGCAGTTAGGACCGATCATACTGGGACCGATAATCTTAGCGCCATCTTCAATATGAGCCATGCCGCCAATATAAACAGGCCCCTGAATATCCACCTTATCCCAATTAACTTTTAGGTTTAGCCCGGTGAAAACCCCAGGTTTAACTTCATGCCCTGGGATACCGACATTTTTCACTTTCCCAGTGAGGACGTCTTGAATCGCCTGCCAGTAGTCGGGCACTTTACCAATGTCAACCCATTCAAAATCCATGGTGATGCCGTAGAAGGGAGCCCCAGCTTCCACCAATTTTGGAAAGAGCTGACTACCAATATCAAATTCCTGACCCGATGGGATGAAATTGAAAATCTCGGGCTCAAAGATATAAATCCCTGTGTTAATGTTCGTGCTTAAGGCTTCCTCAACCGCTGGTTTTTCCTGGAATGACTGAACTCGCCCCGCTTTGTCAGTCACCACAACCCCATAACTAGGGACTTGCTTCAAGGGCACTGATTTCATCACAATGGTGGCGATGGAGCCTTTTTCCTTATGCCGCCTAACCGCTTCAGTCAGATCCAGATCGATTAGCGCATCTCCACATAACACCACAAAGGTGTCATCAAAAAAGGGAGAGAAATCTTGGATTTTACGCATGCCCCCAGCCGAACCAACCGCTTCACCGACCAACTGGCCATTAACAATACGCCCTTC